>CASFJL010000024.1 GCA_949295005.1 uncultured Pseudomonadota bacterium
AGGCATTAGCAGTCCTCCAAAATAGGTTTGTGGTGAACTGATTATAATACTTTTTATAATCTTGAGTACTGCTTTTGCCCCAACCTTTGATGTAGAGCCTGTTTTTTTAATTTATGAAAATGCTTTATTCTGATTTTTATATTTCCCCATTGGGTAAAATTACTTTGCTGAGTGATGATAAAGCTTTGCTTGCTCTCTGCTTTTCTTCAAATCGGTATTATGATGATTTTATCCCTCAAAACACACTGTGTAATTTTAATTCAGAAATTATAAATAAAGTTAAATTTTGGTTGGATTTGTATTTTGCTCATAAAAATCCTTCAATAAATGATTTGCCCTTAAATCCTAATGGAACTGTTTTTCAAAAAACTGTTTGGAATGAATTAAAAAAAATTCCTTACGGAAAAATTTCAACTTATGGAAATATATCAAAAAATATTCAAACAATTTTAAATAAAAAATTTTTATCTCCTCAGGCGGTTGGACAAGCAATTAGCAAAAACCCCATTTCAATTATTATTCCGTGTCATAGAGTTTTGAATGCAAAATTTCAATTGACGGGATATGCCGGAGGACTTGAATTAAAGAAAAAAATTTTGGATTTTGAAGGTATTCTTTATAAAAATTAATTTTACATCCCTTGTTGTTTTTATTTTTGTTTGATTCTTTTTTTTTGATGTGTCAGTATCCTTAGTACAAAACAATTATTAAATTACAATTATGGATACAAATGAATACGTTGACACATGGGGAGCAATGTTAGAAGCTGAAATAAAGCTTGAGGATTTTTTAAGAAAATATCAACCTAGTGATGTTTGCCTAAGTTCTTTCCCGACAGTGATAAAATGGTATTTTATTTTTCATCAACAAGCCGCTTTTGAAAATTCCGGTTATCAGAAAAGGATTTCTTTGATGTTTGAACTGGTAAAAATTGTGTGGGCATATGATCAAAAATATCATTATGCGGGAAATAATGCTCTTGACGCTTTTGAACACGGTTTAATGCGCATTTTGCCTCCTTATCCGGCTTATCCGCAAAAAGTGGAGGAAATTGAAGCTTTGATAAAAAATTTTAAGTCAGATGCTAAATTGCTTGAGCCTTATTATGAGTTCAAATCTATGTTGGAACAAGCTTTTTCAAACTTAGATGATGAGTTGTTGCGTTATTTTATTTTTCTGTGTCAGGACTTTTTACAAAAATTTAGCATCGATTTTGCTGATTTTTATTATAAACGTCCTAAAGATAAATATGGTAAGCTCATTTCTTCTGATGATGAAGACTATCAATTGCTATATGATTCTCTTTGTTTGCCGTATTATAAATCTATACTGCTTCCGGAAGTTAATCCTATATTTATTTCTTCTGCTTTTAGATGTCATCTGCAAAAAAAGCCTCAATAATTTTGAGGCTTTTTTATCTTTATGCCACAAACATATCTTTGATTTTATCAAAAAAGCCTTTGGCTTCCGGCTGACAAGAATTTTCTTCGCTAATGGATTGAAATTCTTTCAAAAGTTCTTTTTGCCGTTCTGTCAAATTAACAGGTGTTTCTACTTTAAGTTTGACAAACAAATCTCCTCTTTGGTGAGAACGCATAATTGTCATGCCTTTGCCTTTGATTTTGGCTATTTGTTCGTTTTGGGTGCCGGCTTCAATTTCAAGCTCTATTTTTTCACCGTCAATGGCCGGAATTTCTATTTTTCCGCCCAATGCAGCGGTAGTCATGGATATTGGCACAGACGCGTATAAATTGCCTCCTTCTCGAGAATAAAGTTTGTGGTCTTTAACGCTTATAAATACATATAGGTCGCCATTTTCTCCGCCTCTTAATCCGGCTTCTCCTTCTTTGCTTATTCTCATTCTGGTTTCATCTTCAACACCGGCCGGAATTTTGACTTTAAGCATTTTTTCATGTGCAATATAACCTTCGCCATGGCATTTATTGCATTTGTCTTTGATTATTTTTCCGGTTCCGCCGCATTTTGGGCAAGTTGTTTCTACAATAAAGAAACCACCTTGTTGACGTTGAATCTTTCCTCTTCCGTGGCAATTGGAACAAATTTCAGCTTCTTTTCCATCTGCAGTGCCGTGTCCGTGGCATGCTTCACAAACTTTTGTTGTGGGGATTTTTATTTCTTTTTCAACACCTGAGAATGCTTCTTCCAAAGAAATTTCTAAATTATAACGCAAATCTGCGCCGCGTTCAGGAGCATTGGGATTGTTTTGTCTTCTGCCGCCACCCATGAATTCTGAAAAAATGTCTGAAAAAACATCTGAAAAACCACCGGTTCCAAAGTTAAATTCAAATCCGCCAAACGGATTTGAACCCATGCCGTTCATTCCTCCGGTAAAAGCTTGATGCCCGTATCTATCATAAGCTGCACGCTTTTGTTCGTCTTTCAGCACCTCATAGGCTTCATTTATTTCCTTAAACTTTGTTTCGGCATCTTTATCTCTGGGGTGCAAGTCCGGATGATATTTCATGGCAAGCTTGCGGTATGATTTTTTTATTTCATCCGCACTGGCTGTTTTTGAAACTTCAAGTAATTCGTAATAGTCTGTTTCCGTGCTCATTTTCTTCACTTTTTATGTTATTTTTTTATGTATTACTTATTTAGGTTTTTTATTTTATTAAAGCAAGTCTTTTTAATTAAAAAATAAGCAAAAATTAATGATTTATTGTTACATTTATTTTAAATGGCACAAAAAAATAGACAAAATTATTTGTAAAAAGTGTTTTTTTATGTTATTCTGCTTTTATAAAGATGAATTACTTCAGGAGAAGAATGATGGCTAAATATAATATAAACAATATTCAAAGCGATAAAGATTTCCTTGAATTTATTAAATCAGAATATGGGTATGATTCTTTTGATGCAATTCCTCCTTTTGAATCTGAGGCTTTGCTTTATAAATTTCGTAGTCGTGAAAATGATTTAAATGATGCTGATGGTGATTTTAACGAGCTTGATGATTATCTTATCGGCAATACCTATGAGCATGAAGATGAGTTAAAAGAAATTTATTTCGGTGATAAAAATGCCGAGCTTTCTCCTGAAGATACGGTTTTTCTTGCTGCAATGGGCAAAACTTTGAATGAAACTGTATTTTCTATTGAAGATGTTCGTGAACATAGAGCTAATAAATCTTCGGTTAATAGAATTAAAATTGATGAAAATACTTTAGATGATGTAAACCAAAACGCTCCTAATTCTCTCTCAGAGGATGAAGTAAACAAGCTCGAAGATTATATTGAAATTGTTGATGATGAGAAAATTATAAATATTCAGGCTAATGTTTCTAATTTGGCAAAAAATGTACCTCAATATGAAGAAACTCGCGTAAGAAGTCCTCATAATCTTTCTAATGAACAGAAACTTGCTTTGGTTAGTTTGCAAGCTTTGTTGGATATGAATATTATTAGCCAAAATGATTTTAACCAATATTCTCATGATATTGAGGGAAGCGATATCAAAAAATCACAAAAAGCTTTTGAATTTGTTGATAAAAGCGAAGGAAAGGTTAAAGATCAAAATCAATATAAAGATAAAATTGTTGATGCCCTTCTTTCTAAAAAGTGGGTTGATTTGATGACCCCTGAATTGACTACCGTGGCTTATGATAATTTGAATGAGCGCATTGCAAGACAAAAAAATAAATCAGCTCAAACAAAAAATAATGCCCATGCTTCTAATGCCTCTAATTTGAAAGATGTTTTGTCTCGCATGGATAGTTTGCAAAGTGATTTCAAAAACAAAAGAGGTTATTATCTTTTGGATATAACCAATGCGGCTGATGCCTATGATGGTTATATGCATATGTTTGACGTTCGTCAAAAAGATTTAAATAAACAAAATAAAGAGTTGGCGCAAGAGAAGAAAAAACTTGATCCTCAAAAACATCAGGCAAGAATTGCTCAAATTAATCAAGAAATTGCTTCTAACGAATCTCTTAAAAATGATTATTCTCAATCAGAACAAGATTTGGATTCTATTATTGCCTCTTATGATACAAGATGGAATATTCCCAGCAAAAAAAATCCTAAAGATACGGCTATTGATTTTAATGACAGAGTTAAAAAAGGAAGTCAAATCTTAAATCAAATTAAATTTGATGAAAATACTCTCGGAGATGCTTTATTAACTCAAATCAGCCAATTTAAATTTAATGATAAAAACGGAAAACCTATTCCGCAGTTTATTGACCCAAAAAATCCTTCTGTTAAAAGTGATGTTTGGCGTAAAGGTTTGGTGGTTGACCCGAAAGGAGAATTGGCAACAGTATTGAAACTTGCCGGTAATGATGTTTTGATGGAAAATCTGGGCTCAAAAAATAAAATAGATAATAAATTTTTTATTCAAGAGCTCAAAGATAATGTTCCTTTCAAACTCTTTGAGATGTATAATTCTGAAGAAATTATTCGCGGTGCGATTGAAGATCCTGAAAAATTTACGACCAAAAAAGCTCAATATTTGGCTGATTTTGAAGCTAAACTTAATAATCCTAATACGCCTTTGAGCATTTCTTCCGAAGGGTATCAAGCTGCAATTGATGACCAAGTCAACAAAGTTGAAGTTTATACAAATCGCCTTAATAAACAACTTGGAAAAGATAATGCCGAATTTACAAATTCTGTTTTGTTTGAACAAATTCAATCTATTGATAGAAACGCTCCAAACAGAGGAAGAAAAAGCAAAGATGTGAAAAAAGGCGCTCTTAAACGTGCTATTTGGGGTGTGGCAATGGGCGGAACCATGGCTTATGTCGGTTCTCGTTTGGTTACTAATGCTGCCGCATCTGGTGGTGTTTCTTTAATCGGTAGTTCTGCTTTAGCTTTGGGTACAGCCGTCACCGTAGGTGCTGCCGCTACAGCTTTGCAAATTTGGTCGCGTAAAAAAGCTGCAAAAGCTCGTGGTGAAAAATATGGATGGAAAGAGTTCAAGAAGGATAAAATGCTTTGGACTTCTATCGGAACAACAACCTTAGCCTGCGCTTCAGCCGCCTTTGCCATGGCTAATGTTCCTGAACTTGCTGTTCCTTGCGCTTTCAGTTCATTCGGACTTGGTGTTGGCTTGCGTTTTGCTCAACCTTATAGGGAGATGCGCCTTAAAGGACATAACAGATTAACAGCTTTTGCTCTTGGTGCTGCTAATGCCGCTGCCGTACTTGCCGGTGGCTATTACGGACGTCAAGACGGTCTCCATGATATTAAGCCTAATACTCATGAAGTGATTGATGGTTATAAAGATGTTAAAGTCGGTGAAGTTAAAACATATAGTGATGACCAAATTGCTAAGGTAACTGCACGCAATAACACAAATAGTATGTGGGAATATAGAGGAGAAGGTCCGCATGATATTCCGGCTTATAGAAACCCTGATAACTATTCAAATGAGGCTTGGTGGACACCTGAGCAACACGATAAAGCCATTGCTGCGTTGAAAGAACAGATGCCTAAACTCGGATGGAAGGAAGGTGTTGGTAATGAAGAAGTTATGCTCCGTAAACTTGCTTCTTTTGAAAGATTGCATCGTAATAGTGACTTTGTTCTTCCTGACGGGAAAACCGTCGGCGAAAAATTTGGAGATTATAAATCTTTGCTTGACGGATTATTGGAAGGTAAACTCACTCCCGAAGGGGCTAAACAACTTGATGTTATTCAATATAATGTCGGTGAAAACGGGCATTCTAAGATTTTAGACAGTTTAGGTTCCGAGCTTTATTCTTATAAAGATCATCCTCATGGTATTCTTAAGGAAGATATTATAGATAGGGTACCCGTAATTGAACAGGTTCAAGATAAAGTTTCTGCCCCTGCCGGAGGGGTGTTTGGATGGGTTGTTTCTTCTTGGAACAAATTTAAGAATAAAATTCGTCCGGGTGCAAAAGCAGATCAAGTTGTAAAAAAAGAAAAAACACCTGTTGCTCCTAAACAAGAAGATAAGATACCGGTTGCTCCTGAACAAGAAGATAAGATACCGGTTGCTCCTGAACAAGAAGATAAAATACCGGTTGCTCCGGTTGTTACTCCTGAACAAGAAGAACAAAAAACACCAAAACAAAAATATGATCCAAATAAAAAGTTTTTAATAGATGAATATAAAATTGTTTATGGTATTGAACCTAATATGCAAGAAGGGCACAATCAAGCTTGGAAAAACTATTGCGAACGCGTGGAAGCTGAACGTAAAGAACAAGCTCCTGAACAAAGTATGTCTCAGTTCTTGCTCTTGAGAAGAGAACGCTTGGATAAGGCTATCTTAGAGAGTGCCGTAAGTGAAGATGATGTTAACGCTTCCGGTAAACCTATCCGTAGCGATTATAAAACCAAGCAAATGACCGATGCTCGTGATAAAGCCGGTGTGGTTATGGAAGCTCGCCAAAGCTTGCAACAAAGTAACTTAACGAATGATAATTACATAAATAAAATCACGTTAAGCCACTTTACCAAATATATTCCGCACTTTATTAAAAAGGAAAGTAAAGTTGCTGATAATTCTCGAGATATTTCTCTTAACCCACAGTTAAAAAAGAAATATGATAAAGAGTCTAGCCGCGTGGTTATTGTAGATTTGAACCAATATTTGGTTGAAAATAAATCTATTGAACAAAGTACTCAGAAAGTTAGTGGTAAAGATGTTCGTCAAGCCATGACTGAACTAAGAGAAAGTTATATCCCAAAGAATATGAAAGATGGTCGTGAATAATGGAAAACTTACAAGATTTTATCAATTCAATTATTGGTCTGTCTCCGGCCAAAATGGCTGAAAAAATAAAGCAAAAAATTGCTTTGAGTGATTTAGGGACCGTTGCTCAGGCTTTGCATGAAAGTAAGTCTTTTCAAAAATATTGCAAAGCTCAGCTTGATGCTTTTTTGAATAATCGCCTTGCTATGGGGACAAAAGATTTAAAAAATATAGATCTTTGGTGGAAATATTCAAACGGCGATGTTGAATTGTCAGAAATTAAAAGAGCTTTAGAAAAGCAAAAAAATAAAGATTTTATTCAGTCTGACAGATATATTGATATGCAAAATGACAAAGTCTTTTTAGATTTTGCTCAAAATATTGAATATATTCAAGAAGAAATGGATATGCCTTTTTCTGCAAAATCTGAACATGTAAGAATTTCTGAAAGACAAAAAATTGTTGATTATGTTCGTTTTATGGAAGGAGGAAAAAGCGGCGTCAAAGCCCTCAAAGCAAAAAAATGGCCTGAATTGGAAAAAGAATGGGATAATTTTCCTTCAATGCCATCAAAAATATTAATGGATTTGTATGAAAAAAGCCATAATACCGCACCATCTTCTGACCGTGAGACAATGTTAATCAGAATTTTGTTTTATCGGGTTGATGATATTAATAACGGAATGTGGAAACCTAATTTAGAAGAAATTGATTTGTGGGAAAATTATCTTGCCGGAAAAGATTATTTTAATTTTGCGCGTATAGATGAGCTCAAAGCAAAATTAAAAGAACTGCGCAGCAAACAACAAAGTTCTTCTTCTCAAAAGAAAAAAACAACCGTTATTAATTTTGTTGAAGATGCTCAAGAAAATGAGCATACACAAGATGATATCTCAAAAAAAACAGAGGAAAAAACAACACCAGAAATAAAAGAAGAGCAACAAAAAAAGCCGGAACAAAACTTGGCAAACAATGCTTTGGCTGAAAATAATATACCTCTTGTTACTCAAGAACCTAAGGATGAAAAAACCAAACAAAATGTTGAGGAAGAAAGTACTATAGCTTCTTGGCAAGAGCAAACTTTGCAAACTTGGCAAGATTGGGGAAAAGAACATCACAAAATTATTCAACCAAATAAAACAGCAGAAAAAGATGTTTGTGCTTTTAAAATTTTTGCTAATGAAGAAAAAGTTAAAACAGATGATTTTGATGCCGATATCACTTATACAAAAGAAGATAATGTTAATGTAAAAGGCAAAAATGGAAAGGTTCCGCCTTTTGAGGTTTTTGAGGCTTTGGTTGCTCAAGCTAAAAAGAACGGACCGGAAATTGTGTTTGGAGATATTAAAAACGATGAATTTAAGGCTAATCTTTTGTTGGCTTGCTTAAATGATGGGCATGTTAAGATGGTTAACGCACCATATTTAGAAGAGCTTAAAGACATTCCTCAAGATTTGAGAAAAAAGATAGAGGAAAAGAAAAAAGAGGTTATTCAAGCAAGACGGAGATTAAAAGAGCTGCAAGATAAAAAAACGGCTTATACTAAAGGCAATAAAGAGTCTGACAATAAAGAAAGAAAAACCTATGATAGAGAAAAAAGAAGAATGAGAACTTCTTTGGAAAGAAGGGAAAATGCTTCTCAAAAATCTGGTGTTTCCATAAAAACATCTTCACGTTCTTATGAATAAAAAAAATCCTCACTTTTGATAGTGAGGATTTTTTTATTCGGAGAGTTGTTTATTTAACTTCTTCAAAGTCAGCATCTACAACTTTTTCATCTTTCTTTTCTTCTGCTTCCGGACCTGATGCATTAGCTGTGTTTTGTGCGGTTTCAGCTTGTTTGTACATAGCTTCACCCAGCTTCAAAGAAGCTTGCATCAAGCTTTCTGTTTTGGCTTTGATGTTATCCAAATCATCGCTTTCCAAAGCAGATTTCAAAGTTTTGATTTCTTCTTCAATCTTGCTCTTTTCAGCAGAAGAGATTTTGTCACCGTGTTCTTTCAAAGTTTTTTCGGTGCTCAATACCAAAGATTCACCTTGGTTTTTGGCTTCTACCAACTCTTTGCGTTTTTTATCTGCTTCAGCATTGGCTTCAGCGTCTTTTACCATTTTTTCAATATCGGCATCAGACAAACCACCACTAGCTTGAATGCGGATTGCTTGCTCTTTGTTGGTTGCCTTATCTTTTGCAGATACGTTTACAATGCCGTTAGCATCGATGTCGAAAGTAACTTCAATTTGCGGCATACCACGTGGTGCAGGCGGAATACCTACCAAGTCAAATTGGCCAAGCAATTTGTTATCAGCAGCCATTTCACGTTCACCTTGGAAGACACGAATGGTAACAGCTGTTTGACCATCTTCAGCCGTTGAGAAAACTTGAGATTTTCTGGTCGGAATGGTGGTGTTTCTATCAATCAAACGTGTAAATACGCCACCCAAGGTTTCAATACCCAAAGACAACGGAGTTACATCCAAGAGCAATACGTCTTTAACATCACCCATCAAAACACCGCCTTGAATTGCGGCACCAACTGCCACAACTTCATCCGGGTTAACGCCTTTGTGCGGTTCTTTACCGAAAATTTCTTTTACTTTTTCTTGAACTTTCGGCATACGGGTCATACCACCAACCAAGATAACTTCGCTGATTTCATTTGCTTTTAAGCCGGCATCTGCCAAAGCTTTTTTGCAAGGTTCAACAGTTTTTTCAATCAAGTCAGCAACCAAGTCTTCCAATTTTGCACGGCTTAATTTAATGTTGAGGTGTTTCGGGCCTGTGGCATCCGCTGTGATAAACGGCAAGTTGATTTCTGTTTGTGTGGTTGAAGACAACTCGATTTTGGCTTTTTCAGCGGCTTCTTTCAAGCGTTGCAAAGCCAAACGGTCATTTTTCAAATCAATGCCTGATTCTTTTTTAAATTCATCAACCAAATATTCCAAAACGCGACGGTCAAAGTCTTCACCTCCCAAGAAGGTATCTCCGTTTGTGGATTTTACTTCAAATACGCCGTCACCGATTTCCAAAATAGAAATATCAAACGTACCACCACCAAGGTCATAAACAGCAATGGTGCCGGAAGCTTTTTTATCCATACCATAAGCTAAAGCGGCAGCTGTCGGTTCGTTGATAATACGCAAAACATCTAAACCTGCAATTTTACCGGCATCTTTGGTTGCTTGACGTTGAGAGTCATTAAAATATGCCGGAACGGTAATAACGGCTTTTTCAATTTTTTCACCCAAATAGCTTTCAGCATATTCTTTTAATTTTTGCAAAATCATGGCAGAAATTTGTGACGGAGCATATTTTTCTCCTTTAACTTCTACCCATGCATCTCCGTTATCTCCGGGGATGATTTTGTATGGAACCAAATTTTTGTCTTTTTGAACTTCCGGAGAATCATAACGACGACCGATTAAGCGTTTGATTGCAAAAAGTGTGTTTTCAGGGTTGGTAACAGCTTGTCTTTTTGCCGGAAAACCAACCAAGCGTTCTGTATCTGTAAAAGCAACCATTGAAGGGGTTGTTCTTGCACCTTCAGAGTTTTCTAAAACTTTGGCCTCTCCGCCTTCCATAACAGCAAAGCAGGAGTTTGTTGTACCCAAGTCAATACCAATTACTTTATTGCTCATATTTTTTATTTCCTTTTGTTAAAAACACTAATTTTATCTTTCTAAAAAATATATAGGTAGGCAAAATAGCCTATGCAAGAGGGATAAAAAAGTTTTTTTTTATTTTTTATGAAAAAACCTCAGATTGCTCTGAGGTTTTGTTTTTTTTAATATTTGCTTCTGCCAGATATTTCATATCCTGTGTAGCCGTCTACCATGCTATTGGCAAAGGCAAAATCAGTGGAGTTAACCGAGTGAATGCGGTATAAGGTTTCTCCTTGTTCAACTCTGTCACCCACTTTTTTCAATAAATCCAATCCGGCTCCGGCATATTGAGAGGCTCCGGCCATGACGCCGATTTTATTAATGCGTTCATTATCAATGCTTTCAACCACGCCAGAGATATTAGAAACAATATCGCGGGTTAAATGTCCGAGTTGTGGTTGAGGGGCTTTGCCTTGTGCGTGAATGATTTTGTTAATGGCCTCTAAAGCTCTGCCTGAGGTCAAAATTTCTTTGGCAACATGGTAGCCTTGTCCACCACGCAATTTTGGGTCAAATTCCAAAATTCTACCAGCTAAGAATAAGGATTTTTCTTTCAAATCTTGCGGGGCATCTTCCTTATTGCGCAAGACTTTCATCACATCTCTAGCTTCTAATACTGCGCCAACGCCGTTGCCTATCGGCTCGCTGCCGTCAGTTATTACGGCATCTATCTCTATGGAGAGCATGTCACCCACATATTCTATTAATTTTCTTAAACGCATGGCTTCACCCGTGCGCTTGATACGGGAATTTGGACCAACCGGAATATCTATCACCAAATGGGTGACGCCGGCGGCTAATTTAATTGCCAAAATTGAGGCCGCAATATGATGTAATTGGGTTAAGCCAATGTTTCTTTCAACGGCAGAAACAAGTTGGTTGGTCTTGGCAATAGATAAAGATTCATAATTGACAATGGCGCCTCTGTTTTCTTGTACCACTCTTTTTAGCTCTTCTTCACTTAAATCTACATTAGCCAAAACTGCCATGGTATCTGCTACACCTGCGCAAGATGTTAAAGAGCGAGAGGCTGTTTTGGGCATGGGCAAACCATAGGCAGAAACAATGGCTGTTATGATTATGTCTGTCTTGTTTCCGGGGATTCCGCCCAAACAGTGATGATCAACCACAATATTTTCATTATCCCAGCTTAAGGTATGGTCGCCGACAAGAGCTTCCGTAAAAGATAAAACCTCCGGCGGGGTCATAAATGAACCACTGGCAACCAAAAAAGAAACAATATCCATGTTGGAATAGCGTTTGGAAGAAATATCGTTCACTATGGCGCTATATTCTCCAGAGCTCAAAATATTGCCGGCAATTTTTCTTTTAATAGAGGCCAAACTTGGCGGAGGTGATGATATTGTAATGGATATATTGGCACCCTCGGGTAAATTTATGCATTCAAAAGCCTCATTATTCAGACCAATTTCATTGGGTTTGACAATTTCTTCATCATCTACAACTTGCAAGAATGCAAAAACAGGTTTGACACCGCCATGAATTTCTATTTTTGTTAAAGAACGAATATCATCAATTTTATATGCATCACAATCTTTATGAATATATGCTAAATTTTCATTAAATGAGCTTATGGCTATGTGTTTTAAATTGAGCATCTTTTCCCTCTATTTCATCCTGAATATAAAAGATAATGTCATATATTATTTAATAAACCACTAACAAGCTAAATCCAGTTTGCCCGCATCTATTTGATTGTTGCTCAAATGGGTTTCTTGTGACTCGATGTTCTTTTATTTGATAAAAAAATTAAAATTGAATTTGAGAATTAAATTTTTTTTATAAGATGTTTTTGTGCTTGATGAAAAGGCGAATCTGGTCTATCTTCATATCAGTTTTGAAACTTGAATGAAAGAAGAAAAAAATGCGTCATTCTCAGCGTGAAAATAATCAAATTCGTGAAGTTGAAATTATCCCCCATTTTAACCCTTATGCTGAAGGTTCTTGCCTGATTAAATGCGGCAATACCCACGTAGTTTGTACCGCCAGTGTGGAAGATAAACTCCCTGCTTGGCTCAAAGGACAAAACAAAGGCTGGGTTACTGCAGAATATGCCATGTTGCCGCGTTCGGCGCAAACAAGAATCCCGAGAGAAACCAAAAAGCCCTCGGGGCGTTCACAAGAAATTCAACGCCTTGTCGGCAGAGCTTTGCGTGCCGTGGTTGACTTAGAGGCTATGAAAGATATTTCTATCTGCATTGACTGCGATGTTTTGCAGGCAGATGGTGGTACGCGCACTGCTTCCATCACCGGTGGTTATGTGGCCTTAGCTTTGGCTTTGCAAAAACTTCAAGATGAGAAAAAACTTCTGGTTAATCCGCTCAAAGGTATGGTTGCCGCCATTTCTTGCGGTATTTGCAACGGTGAATGTGTTTTGGATGTGGACTATGAAGAAGATTCAACAGCTGAAGTGGATATGAATTTTGTCTTAACCGATGATAACAAAATTATTGAAATTCAAGGCACGGCGGAAGGTAAACCTTTTGATGAAAATCAATTTAATCAGCTTTTTGCTTTGGCGCGCAAGGGTGTTGCCGAACTCATAGAAAAACAAAAACAAGCCTTAGGAAAATAAGATATGAAATTTGATAAAATTGTTTTAGCCAGCCATAATCAAAGCAAAGTGCAAGAAATCGGTCAAATGCTGAAACCTTTTAATATTCAAGTTGTTTCTGCTGCCGATTTGAATTTACCGGATGTGGAAGAAACCGGCACTACTTTTGAAGAAAATTCTCGCCTCAAAGCTGATGAACTTTGCAAAATCAGCGGGCTTCCTTGCTTGGCAGATGACTCCGGTTTGTGTGTGAACGCCTTAAACGGTCGCCCGGGGGTTTATTCCGCACGTTATGCTCCAAATCGTGATTTTGATAAGGGTATGGATAAACTCCTTAAAGAGATTAAAGACAGCGGCTCAAATGACCGTTCGGCTTATTTTGCTTGCGTGATGGCTTTTGCCGTACCGAACGAAGACACAAAAGTTTTTGAAGGTCGTGTCAACGGTGTGATTACGGAAAGCAAAGAAGGTAAGGGCGGTTTTGGTTATGATCCGATTTTCAAACCCAATGGTTACAACCAAACCTTTGGCGATTTGCCTAAAGAAGAGAAAAACAAAATTTCTCACCGTGGCAATGCCTGCAAAAAATTTGTGGCTTATTTGGAAAGTTTGTAAAAAATGTCTGCCTGCCGATTGTATAACATTCCTGCAACCTGCTCATTTGTTGACACTTTGGCAGGCAAACTTTTATCTGAATATCAAAATAATCCGTTAGAATTAGCCGAGGTTTTACTTCTTTTGCCTAACCGTCGTGCGGTTAAGTCAATGGCTGATGCGTTTGTGCGTGCACAAGGTATGGCGCCGACCTTATTGCCCAAAATGATTCCAATTGGCGATGTGGAAGAAGATGAGCTTTTCTTGTCCGGTCTGGATAGTGATGCCGAGATTTTGAACCTACCGCCCGCCATTGAGCGCAACGAGCGTTTGCTCTTGTTTACCAAAATCATTATGGCCAAGCCTTCTGATTTTGGTTTGGAAAAAATCCCCCTCAACCAAGCTTGTTTTTTGGCGCAAGAGCTCGCCAACCTCATTGATACGGTTAATAATGAAGACTTGAGTTTTGCTAATTTGCAAAATCTGGTGCCGGAAGAATATGCCGCTCATTGGCAAGAAACTTTGAAATTTTTGGAAATCATTACCCGCTTTTGGCCGGATATTCTCAAAGAAAGAAATTTGATTGACCCAAGCGAGCGACGCAATCTGCTTATTCGCGTGCAAAGTCGTCAGTGGGCGGAAACCAAGCCTGATAAACGCATTATCATTGCCGGAACCACTGCCACTTATCCGGCTATGAAGGAGCTGGTGCAAACGGTTTTGAACTTGCCCAAAGGCGAGGTTATTCTCTCCGGTTTGGATAGAGATTTGGATGAAGAAGATTGGCAAGAGATAGATGAAACTCACCCGCAATTTGAGTTTAAGCTTTTGCTGGATTATTTGCAATTAAAACGCACACAAATTGCCGATTTGGTTGAAGCACAAAACAAACCAAGGGAAGCGCTGATTTCTGAGATTATGCGTCCGGCAAAAACCACCGATAAATGGCGTGATATTCAAAAGAAAAAACTTGGTATTGAAGCCACCGCCGGTATTAGTTTGATTGATTGCGCCGATATTAGAGAAGAGGCTTTAGCGATTGCGCTGATTATGCGTGAAACCTTGGAAGAGCCGGAGAAAACCGCAGCGCTTATCACCTCAGACAGAAACTTGGCGCGCCGTGTGGCAAGTGAGCTTGAGCGTTGGGAGATTAAGGTTGATGATTCAGCCGGAAAGCCTTTATCTTTAACTCCGGTTGGAAACTTTTTGCGCTTGGTGGCCAAAGTTTGCGAAAGCGATTTTAACCGAATAGATTTTTTGAGTTTGCTCAAGCATCCGCTCACCAATAATGGGCAAAAAAACGGCGAAGTGCGTCGTATGAGCCGAATGCTCGAAGAAAAAGTTTGGCGCGCACAAGAAGAAGATGAAAACTTGCAAGCCTTTGAGCAAAATATGAAGTCAGTTTTTGCGCCGCTTTATAACCTCTATCTTGAGCAAAAAGCAGATTTGAAAGCTCTTATTCAAGCTCATTTGCAGGTGGCGGAAGCTTTGGCGGCAACTGATGTAAAAGCCGGTGCGCTTAATTTATGGAAAGGTGATGCCGGAGAAGCGGCAGCGCATTTCTTTGCGGATTTACTCGAAAAAGCCGAAGTTTTAGGTGAGGTGGAAGCGCAAGAATATTTAAGCCTGATTGAAGCCTTGATGAGCAGTGTGACTGTGCGTCCGAAGTTTGGGACACACCCGAGATTGAAGATTTTGGGTCCGATTGAGGCACGTTTGGTGAAATATGATGTGACGATTTTGGGTGAAGTGAACGAAGGTATTTGGCCAAAAACGGCTACTTCCGACCCATGGATGTCGCGTCCGATGAAAAAAGAGTTCGGTTTCCCTCTGCCGGAAAAAGCCATCGGAATTATGGCCAAAGACTTTGCCGAGTTTATGGGCGGTGAGGAGCTTTATTTAACCCGTGCCGAAAAAGTGCAAGGCACACCGCAAGTGCGTTCGCGCTGGTGGTTGCGTTTGGAAACGGTGTTAAAAGCTTTGGGGTATGAAGCCGGTGCTTTGGAAGATGTGATTTATCGCCTGATTGCCAAAGATTTGGATAAACCGCTTAAGGTTAAGCCGATAGATCCTCCTGAGCCAAGACCCGATGTTGATAAACGTCCGCGTAAAATGTCTGCCAGCAATGTGGAAATGTGGATGCGCGACCCTTATTCCATTTATGCCAAATATATTCTTGAGCTTTATCCGCTCAATGAGATTGAACAAGATGTGTCTTTGGCGGATTATGGTAATATTATCCATGCCATTTTGGAAGAATTTAACAATCTGCATCCGAGCGATTTTCCCGATAATGCGGAAGCAGAATTTTTGGCGCTGGGTGAAAAATATTTTGCCGAAAATGGTATTGCGCAAGAAACACGCGCTTTTTGGTGGCCGAATTTTGTGAAAACCGTTTCTTGGGTGGTGGCTAAAGAAAAAGAATATCGTGCCAATATTAAAAAAGTGCATAATGAGGTTAGGGGACAGTTGGTTTTGAATGCGCCGGCCGGAGATTTTGTCTTAACCGCCAAGGCCGACCGTGTGGATGAAACCAAAGACGGCAAAATTAATATCATTGATTATAAAACAGGTAGAGCACGCTCCAAAAAAGAAGTGGAAAGCGGCAAAGCCCCGCAGTTGCCGATTGAAGGGTTGATTGCGCAAGCCGGCGGATTTGCGGGCATTGATAAAAAGGCGATTTCCGAACTTATTTATTGGCAGCTGGGGCGCAAAGAAACGGTAATTGGCGGCGATATGGATGCCACACTTGAGCGCAATTTGGAAAATATTGCTAAATTGATAAATATGTTTGATTTTAAAGATACACCCTATTTGAGCCGACCGAATCCCAAAAATGTGCCGGAATATTCCGATTATGAGCATTTGGCACGCGTGAAAGAATGGTCAGTGGTTGAAAGTGATGCAGAGGAGTGATTTTGATGACGGATATTAAAAAGGAAAGAGAAAATCGCTCTTTGTTGGCCACACAAAAGCAACGCAAAGCCTCTAACCCCGATAAATCCGTTTGGGTAGAAGCCTCTGCCGGAACAGGCAAAACCAAAGTGCTTTCCGACAGGGTGTTGCGCTTGTTGCTCAAAGGTGTGCCGCCTGCCAGAATTTTGTGTTTGACCTATACCAAAGCGGCGGCCGTGGAGATGAGCACGCGTATTGCCGGACGTTTGAGCCGTTGGGCTGTGGCAAAAGAAGAAAAACTGCAAGAAGAAATTTCGGCTCTTTTGGGGCAAGATGTCTTGAACTTGAAAGACGGGGAAAAGCTCTTGGCCACGGCGCGCAAGTTGTTTGCAGTTTTGCTTGATACCCCAGGTGGCATGAAGATTCAGACCATTCACAGTTTTTGCCAAGAAATTTTGAAACGCTTTCCGCTGGAAGCCAAGATTTCGCCTTATTTTGAGGTGATGGACGACCGTGCCGCAGCCGAGGCTTTGGAAGAAGTGAAAGCACATTTGTTGCGCCAGATTGAGCTGAACCCCAATAGTAAATCTTCGCAATCTTTGGCTTTTATCACGCAAAACGTGAGTGAATTTACGTTCCCGAAAATTATGAATAATTTGGCGGCGAATCGTAATAAAATTTCTCGCTTGCTTAATAAATATAAAAATGTGGATGAGCTTCTCATCCATACGGTGCAAAAGCTTGGCATAACTCCGAGCGACAGTAAAGACAGCGTGATTGCCGACTATGCAGAAAAGCTTGATAAAGCCGAACTCAAAGCCCTGATGAATGCTTTGTTTGCCGGCAAAACCACCGATAATAAAAACGCAACTGTTTTTGCCGATATTTTGGAAAAAGGCTTGAATGCCGAAAATTATGACGCTTTTCAAAATGTGTTTTTAACCAGCGGTAAAATCAGAGCCAAATTGGCCACTAAAGATGTGCTCAAAATCTATCCGGAAGCGGAAGAAAAAATGCTTTTCTTGGCAGAAAGTGTGATTGAGCTCAATAACAAATTGGCGGCTGTCGGTTTGTTTGAAACCACCAAAGCAGTTTTATATTTGGCGGAAGATTTAATCGGCGGTTATAATGCTTATAAGCGTTTTCATTCCAAAATGGATTATGAGGATTTGATTGTCCTCACACGCGAATTATTGGAAGATAAAAGTGTTGCCGATTGGGTATTGTTCAAATTGGACGGTGGTATTGACAATGTGCTGATTGACGAGGCGCAAGATACATCTCCCGACCAGTGGGCAATTATTCGAGCGGTGACGGAAGACTTTTTTGACGGCGCCAGCTCCTCAAACCAAACACGCACGATTTTTGCCGTGGGTGACCGCAAGCAATCGATTTATTCTTTCCAAGGGGCAGACCCTAGAGAGTTTGACAATATGCGCCGTTATTTTGCCGAGAAATTGGCGCCGACAAATAGCTTTGAAGAAGTGAATTTGGATGTTTCTTTCCGCTCCACAGCGGCAATTTTGGATACGGTTAATCAGGTGTTCTCTCTGCCGCAAGCCAAACAAGGCGTGGTGCCCTTAGAACAAGACATGACTCATGTGCCGTCGCGTATCGGTGATGGCGGCAAGGTTGAGATTTGGCCTTTGGTAGAGGCGGAAGAAGATGAGAATCCTGATATTTATCTGCCGCCGATTGAACGTAAGGTAGCTTCTTCCACGAGTTCACGTTTGGCTAAGATGATTGCGCTCAAAATCAAAGAAATGGTAGAAAACAAAGAGATTTTGGTTTCGCAAGACCGACCGGTGCGCTTTGCCGATTTTATGATTTTGGTGCAACGCCGCAATAATTTTGTGGAAGAATTGGTACGTGAGTGCAAAAATGCCGATGTGAACATTGCCGGCGTGGATAAAATCAAACTTCTGGAACAAATTGCCATTCAAGACTTGGTGGCCATTGCCAAATTTTTATTACTTCCGGCTGATGATTTGACTTTGGCGACAATTTTGAAATCACCGCTCTTTGGGCTTGATGATGATAATTTGCTCGAGCTGTGTTATAAGCGCGGTCATGCTTCCCTTTGGAGCAAACTCGGTGATAATCCGGCCTACAGAGAAACTTATTCCGAATTGCAAACTTTGCTGAACATGGCAGATTATGTACGCCCGTTTGAGCTTTATGCTTATATCTTGAACAAAATGCAGGGACGCAAAAAGTTTGTTGCTCGCCTTGGTGAAGAAGCGATAGATGGTATTGATGAGTTTGTTAACCTGACCTTGAATTTTGAGCAAGAGCATATTCCGAGTTTGCAAAATTTTGTGAATTGGATTGCGCAAGACGAGGTGGAAATCAAACGTGAGCAAGAGCAAAGTGATGCCGATGCGGTGCGGATTATGACCGTGCACGGCTCCAAAGGTTTGCAAGCCCCGATTGTGATTTTGCCGGACACGGTGCGCGTCAAAAGCATTAAAAACGAGGCAGGGCTTTTGCTTGATGATGATGTGATGTATTATCCTTTTTCTTCACAAAATTATGAAGAAAACTGCAAGCGCTTAAAGCAAGAGGAAAAAGAACTCTCGCTCGAAGAATATCGTCGGCTTTTGTATGTGGCTTTGACCCGAGCCGAAGACAGATTATATATTTGCGGCTATACCAAAAGCAAAGAACCGAACGAGGAATCATGGTATGTACTTTGTCAGCAGAGCTTTGCCAAAATCGGTTTGGTGCAAGATGACGGTGTGGTTGCTTATGATGTGGCGCAAGAGTTCCATAAAGAAAATGAAGAGAAAAAAGAAAAAGCGGTTGTTCTAACACCTGATTTTGATTGGATTCACACTATTCCCGAGGCAGAAAGCCTGCTTGCCAAACCTTTGACACCGTCTAAACTTGATGAAGAAGAGGAAGACGAAGTTTTTGCTTCTCCGCTCGGAGAAAACGGACAAAGCAAATATCGTCGCGGTACGATTATTCATAAACTTTTGCAATTTTTACCCGAAATCAAAAATGCTGATACGGCTTTGGTGATTGATGAGTTTTTGCAAAAGAACGCGCCTGATTTGTCTTTGCGTGAGCATAACCGTGTGATTGAAGAGGTTTCAGTTCTTTTGCAAAATCCGGATTTTGCCGCTGTGTTTGGAGAAAATTCCAAAGCCGAGGTGCCGGTGATGGGGCAGGTGAAAGATAGAATTATCTCCGGTCAAATTGACCGTTTGGTGGTGGAAAAAGACCGTGTGATGATTATTGATTTTAAGACGAATCGACCGGCAGCCAAGACCATTGCCGATATTCCACCGGCTTATATCAAACAACTTTCAGCCTATAAGGAGCTGATTGCCAAGATTTATCCAACGCAAAAAATTGAAACTTATATCTTATGGACAGATACGGCCAATTTGATGAAAGTTAGTTGAATATAAAAAAAAATAGGTTATATTTAGAGCATTAAAATAATATTTTGAAAGGAAACAAAATGAAAGCTATTAACGATAGTCAATTCAAAGATGAGGTTTTGAACTCTAAGGGTTTGGTTTTGGTTGACTTTTGGGCAGAATGGTGCGGTCCGTGCCGTCAACTCATTCCGGTTTTGGAAGAAGTTTCTAAAGACATGGCCGGCAAAGTTGAAATTTGCAAAATGAATGTTGATGAAGCTCCAAATACAGCTTCTGAATATGGAATCCGTAGTATTCCGACAATGTTCTTGTTTAAAGATGGTCAACAAATTGATACTAAAGTTGGTTTTAACTCTAAAGAAGCTCTTACAACTTGGTTGAAATCTCATATGTAATTTTGAGTTAAGAAGAAAAAACCTCTCTTTTTGAGAGGTTTTTTTGTGCCTTAAATATTTTCCAATTCTATGGATATTTTTTGATGAAAAGTGCGGGCAATTTGGTTTAGATAACCGATGTTGAGTTCAGCCAACCCAAGCTCCAATTTTTCTATATAAATTGAAGGTACATCAGATTGAGCGGACAAATCAACCACACGCATATGGTTGGCTCGCCTTAGGGCAATGATTTGTTCGGCTAAATTGAGCCTTGTTTGTTTTAAGTTTGCTTTTGCTTGTTTTTTATCCAGCATTTATTCAACTCCTTTTCTCTGTTACATTACAGTTTGAAAATAAACCGCCAAGAGTTAAAAAACTCAAGGCGGTGGAGCCGAAACACTGTATATATACAGACACACTTATTCGACCTGAAAACAGGCTTATTTCGTGTACTCCACCATAAGTGGACTTTTGGTGTGTTTCGGACACCGCAGGCTATCTCTAGCCTGCGAGAGCTATTGTAGAGAGATTGATGAAAAATGCAAATGATATTTTTGAAAAAGGAACAACACCAAAACGCACATCTTTTCAAACAGAATACTATGTCATCCCGAACTCGTTTCGGGATCTCTTTTATGAGATGCTGAAACAAGTTCACAAGCTGAAGCCAGCTTGACCGCATCAGTTGGATTATCTATTTGATAATGGATTGATATAGCGTTGTCCTTTTTCAAAATTTATGTTATGATAAAATATTGTTTGGGAGAAAAGTTGTGTCAGAATATCTAAAGAAATATTCTAAAGAAACAGCATTAAAGGTTTTTCAAAAACAAGAGGAAAATGGTGATAAAACATTTGCTCAAGCTTTGTATAGCCGCTTTATGCATGAAACTTTTAATAATCCCGAAAATAATAAGAAACTGAAAACCGCCCAAAATGCACGTGAAAGTGTTGCGCTTATTTCTGCATTGATTAAAGAAACGGCAGATAAATATTTTTCTTTAGTTATGGGAAATCCTGAATTATCAGAGGTGTTTTTTCAAGAGTTGGAAACTCAAAGACAAGCCAAACAAGATAAAATCAAGCAAGATGCCTTAGATAACGGCGTGGTTCTTTGGCATGCCACACCTTTGTCTAAAGAAGAGTTGGATGGCGGGGTTTTGAGAGGAACAACCGAACGTCCTGATTTGATGTGGGAAAAAGTTTTTACAGGTGTATGTGCTTTTCCGCATTCTAACGGGGCTTATGCCATAAAAAAAGCCAAAGATGAGCAAGATTTTGCTTGCAAGGGAGAAAATTTGGTACGCTTGACAGACAATCGTTTGGATGGAAAGAGACCTAATGAAGTGCTTGGTTATATTCACGGACATAAGTTGACACCTAGTGATGGTTTTGTACCGACAGTAGCTTTAGATGGTACGGTTGCCGGTGAGTGGACAACGGAAAAAGATGTTTCTATTGATGAAACAAAAGAAGTAACACTCAATAGTTTGCGGCAAAACGGCGTGCATATTTTTGCTTTTGATAAAAATGATAATGATATGATTAAAAAATTGGCGGAAAATAAATCTATTGAAGAGCAAATCAGTTTGTTTGAAGATATGGCTGCTCATCCGGAGAGAACATATGTTGATAAAGAAGGTAATTCTCGAAAGATAAAAGTTAAAGATTATTATAATCAAGATAAAAATCAGGTTAATATGATGATGTTAGCATCAACAAAATCTTATTACAAAACGGATAGATAAAAAACAGATTCTGCATAGGTTTATAAAAAAGAAAAACGTGTCGTTTTTTAGAAATGTTTTTTTTGGCTTTATAATGACAAAAAAATATTTTTTTTGTGCAAAAATCCATCTTATCTCACTGAATCTTAACAAAAATAATTTTTTATAAAAAAATATAGACTAAAATACTTGACAAAATAGAATATTTAACATAATATGTATTTCAGTGTGAATATTGGGAGTTTGATAAATGCACAATTTTGATGACACTAGAACCAAAGAATTTGAAAAATTATTTGAACAAAAAGATATTGTTGGTTTGGAAAATTTTATTGAAAAAAATTTAGAATATAAAAAAATTTATAATCTATTCAAAGGACGATTTTACTTTGATAAAAATAATAAATTTCAGTTCAAAATATCTCCTTCTTATCTATCAGCATCTTTAATCTCTTATCTTCCTGACAAAAATTCTTCTCCTTCTCTTTTTTCTTTTTCCTCTTCTTCTCTTTCTTATAATCTTGAAATTTTAATTATTCAGCGCGGTAAAGATAATGAATTTCATCGTTTGGAGCAAATTCATTTTGACGCGCAAGATAATATCCAGTTTGTTGATTTGGAAGATGATGCTCTCTTGTTGGCTAATAATAATAAGCCTGATAAATTAATTAGACGTTTTTTTAGAAATTCTCTACAAACAATTCCTCAAATTGAGCTGGTTTCAAAAGATGATATTGAGATGAAAAAACAACAGTTAATGCTTATTCGTGATGCATATAGAAATAGATTTGACCCTTATCAAAGCAAGCAACCTCTGCGCCAAACGCTATCTATTATGGATCAAAAAATTAAAAATATTCGAAACGCCTAATTTTATTTTATGTTCTAAAACAACAAAAAACCTCTCTTCTAAAAGAGAGGTTTTTTGCTTGCTTATGATATTATTCTTCTGCTGAAGGCCATTCTGCGGCTTTTTCTGCGTTGAAGTCAATCCATTGTTGTTCTGCATCTGCATCATTGCAAATTGCTCCTTGAGGGCATTCTGCAATGCAAACGCCGCAATCAATGCAAGTATCCGGATCTACAACCAATTGTGACTCGCCTTCATGGAAAGCAGATACAGGGCATACATCAACACAAGATTTGCATTTAATGCAAGAATCGTTAACTACGGAAACCATTTTAAAACTCCATGTAATTACATTTATATCATGCTCACTCTAGTCTTATTGCATTTAAAATCAAGTCTTTTATTTTTTATCTTGCGAAAGTGGGTTTTATTCCCCATATATATCTTAAAGCAAATTGTAAGGAGAATGAAATGTCTGAAAAAATGAATTTTAAGGCTGAAGTCAGTAAGCTTTTGGATATTGTGGTTAATTCTTTGTATTCTGAAAAACATATTTTTTTAAGAGAACTCATATCTAACGCCAGTGATGCTTGCGATAAATTAAAATATTTGGTTTTAACGCATCCCGATATTGCAAGAGAATCGGGTGAATTCAAAATTAAAATCACACCAAATGATAAAGAAAACACCTTAACCATTGCTGATAACGGTATTGGTATGAATAAAGATGATCTTATTAATCATTTGGGCACAATTGCAAAATCCGGCACGGCTGACTTTGTTAACAACGCTAAAGATAACGGCTCTAAGGTTGATTTAATCGGCCAGTTTGGCGTGGGCTTTTATTCTGCTTTCATGGTTGCCTCAAAAGTAGAAATTTTAACCAAAAAAGCCGGTGAAGATAAGGCTTGGCAATGGATATCTGACGGAATCGGCGGTTTTGAAATTAATGAAGCTCAAAAAGATACCAACGGAACGGAAATTAAACTCTATTTGAAAGAAGAAGACAAAAACTTTACCGATACCATTTATCTGCGCTACATCATTCGCACATATTCTGACCATATTAATTATCCGATTGTGCTTTGTTTGGGTGAGGCCGGTGAAGAAAATGTGAATACGGGTTCTGCTCTTTGGGCAAGGCATAAAAGTGAAATCACTCAAGAGCAATATAAAGAGTTTTATCATCACTTGTCCAAAAATTTTGATGACCCGTGGATGACTTTGCACTTTAAGGCTGAAGGAAATATGGAATATACGGGTTTATTATATATTCCAAAACAAGCTCCTTATGATTTGTTCCAACCCGATAAGAAAAAAGGTTTGAAACTTTATGTCAATAAAGTCTTTATTTCTGACAAGGTTGAAGAATTGATGCCGAATTATTTGCGCTTTGTTATCGGCGTGATTGATTCTTCTGATTTGCCTTTGAATATTTCTCGTGAAATGTTGCAACAAAACGCTTTGTTGGAAAGAATTAAAAACGGTACCGTGACCAGAATTTTGAAAGAGCTTAAAAAAAGAGCTGAAAATTATGATGATTATATGCTCTTTTGGAAAGATTTCGGTATCGCCTTCAAAGAAGGTATTTATGAAGACTTTAACAACCGTGAAGAAGTGGCTTCTTTATCAAGATTTATGTCTACATTTGATAATGAAAAATATACGTCTCTTGATGATTATATTTCAAGAATCAAAGATGATAAAAAAGTGATTTATTATATCACGGGAGATGATGTTAATGTCTTGCGTAACAATCCGCAATTGGAGGCATTTAAGGCGCAGAATATTGAAGTTTTGCTTTTGACAGACCCGATTGATGAGTTTTGGACACAGACTTTGCAAAACTATAAGGGTTATGCCATTAAACATATTAACCGTGCAGAATTGGATTTGAAAATTGAACGCAACGCACCCAAAGCCGAAGACGGTTATATGCAAAAGCTGATTGATAAATTGACCGAAATGTTCAAATCAGAGGTGGGTAAAGTGGTTACAACCGATAAACTGACAAAATCTCCGGTTAGCTTGACGGTGGAAAGCGGGCAGATGTCTATTCATCTGGAAAGATTGATGCGTAATCATCAGCAAGCAACCGCTTTTGCCAGCACCAGAATTTTGGAACTGAACCCGTATCACCCGCTTATTATAAAACTTTCTGAAATGGCAGGTGAAAATAAAGATACTGAAAAATTGGAAGAAGTGGCCAAGATTTTGCTTGATCAGGCCAAAATTGCCGAAGGAGAGGCTATATCTGACCCATCTTTTTATGCGGAAAAACTTTCTGAATATATTTTGAAAGCTATTTAATATTAAGAAAATTTTATGCTTTTTTGAGTACACTCCTTTACATCACATAAAGGAGTGTGCTTATGTTTTATGCCCTTATCGGTTTTGTTTTTTGTTTGTTTGTGCCGTATTTGGCGCGTCGTTTTGCCAAATTTATGCCGGCAACTTTTGCTTATGCGCTTGTTCAAATTTTTTGTTGCGGTAAACCTCTTTCTTCCTCTAAAAGGCTAGATACCCGCTATAAATTGTTAAAACAAAAGTATAATTGGCGCTCTATTATGTTTGGCTTGTTTGGTGCCGTGGTTTCATATGGGGCGTATCTTAAATTTGGAGAGGTTAATCTCTGGTGGCATTTGTTCTTTATTTGGACATTGATATTATTAACCGAAATTGATTATAGAATGTTTTTATTGCCTGATATTTTAACTATTCCTCTTTTGATTGTCGGTTTCTTTTATGCTACATTTGTTGCTGATTGGACGTTTGCGCAAGATAGTGCCATGGGAGCCTTGTTTGGATATTTTATGCCGGTAATTGCCAGCTTGTGCTTGGTTTGGAAATATAAAGATGCTTTTGGCGGCGGAGATATTAAGTTATTAGCCGCAATTGGTGCTTGGTTTGGATTAGAAAAATTAATTTATACAATTTTATTATCCGTGTTGGTTTTTGGGCTTTATGCTTTGTTTATGCGCAAAAGAAGCGGAGCTTATGGGCCGGCAATTGCTGTTGCTGCAATTGTTATTGCATTCTATTTCTTTTAGGATAATATAAACAGAGCTCTTTTATTTGGAGAAAAATGATGTTGGATTTGAAAAAAAATATCGTAGATAAAATGCTACATAAGTCTGTTGAAGATAAGAGAAAATTGGCTTCTCTTCTCAAATCATCCAATTTTGATATGTTTATTGTTTGTGTGATTTTGTTTGATGCCATTGTTTTGGGGTTTATGGCTTCAGATGTGGTTTTCTTTGATTATAAACCCTTATTGTTTTTGCTTGATAGATTGTGTTTGGCAATTTTTGTTATGGAAATGTTGTTAAAACTTTTTGTCTTCCGCAAAGAATTTTTCAAAAATGGATGGAATATTTTTGATTTTATTATCGTGGCTATTTCTTCCGTGCCATATGCAAGTTCTTTGATTGTGTTGAGAACATTTCGTTTGTTCCGTTTGTTTAAGTTTTTGGACCATTGCCCTTGTTTGAAAAATATGGTGAATACGGCGATTAAACTTTTGCCTAATTTTCTTTCTTTTTTGGTGGTTTTGGCAGTGATTTTTTATTCTTTTGCCGTTATTGGTGTGAGCTTGTATGGTGATATTTTTGCTGACTTTGCTACTTTGGGAGATACATTGTTTTTGTTGTTGCAGGTCTTTACTTTAGATGGATGGGCTGCAACCATTGCTCGACCGGTTATGTCTGTTTTTCCGGATGCGTGGATGTATTTTGCTTCATTTATTTTATTATCTTTTTTGGCCGTGGTTTCTTTTGTGGTCAATGCTTTGTCCACATTGGTTGATGTCCATAAAAAATAAGATATATAAAAAAGAAAAGCCTCTTACTAAAAGTTGATCTGTACCCTATAAATTGGACAAATAAAAAAAGTCCCGGGGGGGGGTAAATTAAGTGGGAGAATTAAGCAAATGGCATCGGCGTTGAGCCGGTGTCATTTTGTTTAAGCTCCACTGATAACGTTCATTATTATAATTGTAGATATAATTTTCAACTTTAATTTTGAGCTCATCAAAGCTTTGGCAAGATTTGAGGTCAAGCTCATCTTTCAAATGCCCAAAAAAGCTTTCAATCGGGGCATTATCCAAACAATTTCCCTTTCTG
>CASFJL010000025.1 GCA_949295005.1 uncultured Pseudomonadota bacterium
GTTCGAATTTTATGTGCTTAATTTATTTCTACTTTGGTGTTTTGATTATGATATTTTTTTTAATTTTTACTCTCTGCCCCATACTTTGACGATGAACCCTCCTTCGTCGCCGCTTCGTCGTCGCTCGGGCTTTGCCCTCACCGGCATACTCCCGTCTGCCTCTCCTCCTAGTCGAACCACTTCTTCGTGGGTTCAAATCCCGCGGTTACTCAACATAAAAGAAAAAAGGCTGATAAACAGCCTCTTTCCTTTTATGGCGTACCCGGGGGGATTCGAACCCACGACCCTCGGCGTCGGAGGCCGATACTCTATCCAACTGAGCTACGGGTACATCACACAAACACCATACTCATACACTGCTTTGTCACATATTTCCAGAAAATTTTTGCACTTTTTCGCACGATTAACTTTAAATTATCAAAATTTCACTTGACTATTTGTCTATTTATTTGTATTAACAAGCAACAAGTTCTGTTCAAAGATAAATTTTAAGGATAATAACAATGGCTAAAAAGTGTGAAATTTCAGGCACCGGCGTTATGAGTGGTAATAATGTTAGCCACGCTAACAACAAGACACGTCGTCGTTTCTTGCCTAACTTACAAGTTGTTTCTCTTTTAAGTGAGAAATTAAACCGTATTTTCAAATTAAAAGTTTGCTCAAAAACTTTGCGCTCAATTGAACATAATGGTGGTTTGGATGCTTATTTAGAATCCACCTCAAACAGCAAATTGAGTGATGAAGCAATCAAAATCAAAAAAACTATTGCAAAAGCAAAATAAGAAAAGCTTCATAAACATTAAGATAAAATACCTTTCTTGAAACATAGAAAGGTATTTTTTTTATAAAAAAATAAAATCTGATAACATCTCTTGTTTTTATATTTTTTTTTGAGTATAACTTTGGCTGTTAACAACAACAGGAAAAAGAAATGGACTCTGCAATAGATATAAGCAAACTTCCGCAAAATATAGAAGCTGAGCAAGCCCTTTTAGGCGCAATCTTAGTCAACAACAAGGCGTTTGAAAAAGTCTCCGAATTTTTAAAACCGCAACATTTTGCCGATTCGACTCATGCCAAAGTATATGATGTTATTTCCAAACTCATAACCAGAGGTCATGTTGCAGATGTCATCACCTTAAAAAACTATTTTGAACAAGAAGGGACATTAAATGAGGTTGGAGGTCACCAATATTTGATAAAATTGGCAGACAGTGCCACACCTTTAACCAATGCTGAATATTATGCACAATTTATATATGACAAATTTTTGCGCCGAGAATTAATTGCCACCGGTTTTGATATTGTCAATGAGGCCAGCAAAGAAGACATTGATTCTGATGCCATGGAGCAAATTGAATCCGCAGAAAAAAAACTTTTTGAACTAGCCAACCAAGGAGAACATCAAGGAGGTTTTGTAGACTTTGCCGAAGCTTTGAATATATCATTAACCAATATTGAAGAAGCTTATCAAAAAGAAGGCAAAATTTCAGGCCTGCCCACGGCTTTAGATGCTCTTGACAACAAAACCGGCGGCTTAAACAACTCTGACTTAATTATTATTGCGGCTCGTCCGGCAATGGGAAAAACCGCTTTAGCCACCAACATTGCCTATAATGTTGCTGACTATATGAGCCATAGCAAAGATTTAGACCCAAGCAAAAAGGGTGTGGCTTTCTTTTCTTTAGAAATGTCTGCTGACCAATTGGCCAGCCGTATTCTTTCCACCGTTACCCAAACCAACGCTCATAAAATGCGCACCGGAGAGCTGGATAATGCCGAATTTACACGCATTGCCGCCGCCGTCCGCGAATTAGAAAGTATTCCATTGTATATTGATGATACTCCTGGCTTAAATATCAATGCCATCCGCACTCGTGCCAGAAGATTAAAAAGAAACAAAGGATTAGGTTTGATTATTATTGACTATATTCAACTGATTATGGGTAGCGGCAGCAAAAAGAATGAAGGCAATCGTGTTCAAGAATTATCAGAAATCTCTCGTGGGTTAAAGATTTTGGCAAAAGAACTGAACTTACCCGTTATTGCCTTATCCCAATTAAACCGTGGTGTTGAACAAAGAGATGATAAACGTCCACTCATGTCAGACTTGCGTGAATCTGGTTCTATCGAACAAGATGCAGATAGCGTTATGTTCATCTATCGTGAAAACTATTATCTGCAAAATGAAGAACCGCAACAAAAAGCCTCTGAAACGCCCGAGCACTTACAAAAACGTCATGAAGAATGGGAAGCTAGAGTCAGAGCCACCCAAAATATTTCTGAAGTTATTATCGGTAAAAACCGTCACGGTTCCACAGGAACGGTTCAACTTTTCTGGAACGGCGAATTTACGCAATTTGGCAACTTGGCCAAAGAAGAATATTTGCCTGATCAAATCGGGGCTGAATAATGACAAAAGACTTTTGGCAACACAAAAAAATGTCTGAATTTTCAGAAGCCGAATGGGAAAGCATTTGCTGCCGTTGCGGTCGTTGCTGTCTGATAAAATTGCAAGATGAGGATAGTGATGAGGTTTATTACACTAACTTAGTCTGTCGTTATTTTAACCATGAAAACTGCACCTGCACGGAATATCAAAACCGTTGCAAGCTTGTGCCTGAATGTTTAAAATTAGATAAAGACAATGTTGATAAAATCAGCTGGATGCCCAAAAACTGTGCTTATCGTTGGTTGTCTGAAAAAGGCATTTTACCACCATGGCATCCGTTAGTTACGGGCAAACCGTTAGAAGAAAAACACAGCATCAAAAACCGTTGTGTTTCAGAAGCTCTTGTTCCCGAAGATGAATGGGAAGACCATATCTTAGAGGATGAAGAGCCATGAGTTCAGATAACAAAACATTTGCTTCAGAAGAATATAATCCGCAAAGTCGCTTTGATAATCTTGACCACTTCGAACCTGAATTTTGGAAAAAGAAAAAGCTGGAAGAAATGAGCAAAGAAGAATGGGAATTGCTTTGTGATGGTTGCGGAAAATGTTGTTTGAACAAAATTGAAATTAAGGGCAAGATTAAATTTACCAACACGCGTTGCCGATTTTTAGATTGCAAAAACTGTTTGTGCCGCATTTATGAGCATCGCTTTGAAAAAGTTCCTGATTGCAGAGACATTGACTTAGCCGCCATCCGAGAAAAGCCGCATTGGTTGCCAAAAACCTGTGCTTATTGGCTACTTGATAACGGCTATGATTTGCCTATCTGGCATCCTCTAATCACCGGAAGAGCAGAAAGCGTGCATGAGGCCAAAATGTCTTTACAAGGACGAGAAACCGTATCTGAAACGGGAATAGAAGACTATGAAAATTACGTTATTGACTGGCAAGACCTTTGATATTTATCAAGAACTTGGCATAGATTTAATCATAAAAAAATCTGCACAAGCAAAAAAGCTAACTTTGCGCATAGATAGCAAAGAAAGAAAGCCGGTTTTAACGCTTCCGAAAAGATATTCTCAAAAAAAAGCAATTGAATTTGTTTCTCTGCACAAAAGTTGGATAGAGGAATGTTTACAAAAACTTCCTCCGTCCAAAAAATTTGAGCCAGAAGAAAGCATCTCTTTAATGGGCAAAAAATACATATTACAACATTGTCCGGAGAAAAGATGCGGTGCTAAAATAGAAGAAGATAAAATCATAGTCTCAGGCGCAAGAGAATTTTTTCATCGGCGAGTGTGTGATTTTTGCAAAAAAACAGCCGCCAAAGAACTCTTAAAAAAAACCAAACAAATGGCAAAAAAAATCGGCTGTCATGTCAATCATGTCACAATAAAAGACACAAAATCTCGTTGGGGAAGTTGTTCTTCTTTAGATAATATCAATTACAACTGGAGAATTGTTTTAGCGCCTGAATTTGTGATTGATTATCTAATTGCGCACGAGGTTTCTCACCTTTTGCATCAAAACCATTCATCAGATTTTTGGGACTGTGTTTATCAGTTATATGCTAAAGCCCCCGAAGGCAAAGAATGGCTCAAAGCCCACGGTAAAGAATTATACATATATGAATAGGGTGCTTGATTTTTTAGATAAGACACTCTATATTTTTATCAGAACATATAAACAGGAGAAAACAAATATGGAAACAAAAGTAAATGTACAAACAAGAGCGCAAGTTGATGAAGGTTTGCGCCAATATATGCTCAAGATTTATAATGTAATGTGCGCCGGCTTATGCTTAACCGCATTAAGCGCTTATTTGGTAGCCAACACACCGCTGATTCGTTTATTTTTTAACGTAAGTGCGCAAGGTGTAAGCATGAGTGCTTTAGGCTGGTTATTCTTATTTGCGCCATTGATTATGGTTTTTGCCTTTAATTCAGTAGTGCAAAGAGGCACCCTAAATCAAGTGCAAGCCATGTTTTGGGGATATTCCGTTGTAATGGGCATTTCTTTAACCCCGATTTTATTAGCCTATACCGGAGCAAGTGTTGCTCGCGTCTTTTTAACCACGGCAGCCATGTTTGGCGGTATGAGTCTTTATGGTTACACCACAAAAAAAGACTTAAGCGGAATGGGTTCTTTCTTGATTATGGGTGTATGGGGTTTAATTATTGCGTCTTTAATTAATATCTTTTTCCAAAGTGCCGGTTTAAGTTATGCCGTATCTATCATTGGTGTTTTGATTTTCACCGGCTTAACAGCTTATGACGTTCAAATGTTCCGCAACATTTACAGTGCTTCAGACAATGAAGAAATCATGGGCAAAAAAGCCATTATGGGCGCCTTAAACCTTTATATGGATTTTATTAATATGTTTATCTATCTTTTAAGATTGATGGGTGACAGACGTTAAAAAAATAAGTAAAGATAATCAAAAACAAGGACTTAATTTACAAAAATTAAGTCCTTTTTTGTTGACAAGAACAAGTTTTGAATTTATAAAACGAATGTCTTAAATATTAAGACATAATTCCGAGAGGCTTTATAAAGAGTACAAAAGCCTTTAAATAATCAATAACAAACGGTGGAAAAATCCACCATCAACCGGAGAAAATAAAATGAAACGTACTTATCAACCCAGTAAATTGGTTAGAGCTCGTCGTCATGGCTTCCGCACCCGTATGGAAACCAAAGGCGGACGCAAAGTTTTGGCAGCACGTCGTGCAAGAGGTCGTAAAAGACTTTCAGCCTAATTTGGAACCGTTATGGTAGAAGTTTTTATCTTAAAAAAGAGAAAAGATTTCGTTAGAGTCGCCTCAAAAGGATTAAAGGTGGTAACATCCGGCTTAATCCTTCAGGCGGCTCAAAGTTTATCTGCACCGGATAATACTTGCCAATTAGGTTACACCGCCACCAAAAAAATCGGCAAAGCACACATCAGAAATCGCACCAAAAGAAGATTAAGAGCCGCTGCCAGAGAAATATTCCCAAAATTAGCCAAAGCTAACACAGATTATGTTTTAATCGGACGCTACAACACAGCCACTTATGAGTTTGCAAAGCTCAAACAAAATATGCAAAAAGCTTTGCAAGAAATCAATGCTCTGTTAGAACAAAAGAAACAAAAAAAATGAGCAAAATCATCAAACAGATTTTAATTTTATTGGTAAGATTTTATCAAAAATTTTTATCTCCGCTATGCCCAGGCGTTTGTCGCTACCAACCGACTTGTTCTCAATATATGATAGAAGCCTTGCAAAAACATGGAATTTTAAAAGGTCTGTACTTAGGTATTAAAAGGATTTTAAGATGCCATCCCTGGGGCGGTAGCGGTTTTGACCCAGTTCCGCCGATACAAAACAAGAAAAGCAAGCATAACAAAAGATAAATCCTTGCTTTAAGAAAAGAAATCCACTAAATTGTAGGCAATTTATTATGTAAAAAAGACTTGCGTAAAAATTTACTTGCTGCACGTTGGTTAAACTTTTTTTAATTGACGTGCTGCGCCGAAAGTTTTTGACGAAGTGTACAATTAAAGATACACGAGGAAAAAACTTTCAAGCATGACGTTAATTAAAGGAAGTTTAAAAGAATGAAAGATGAAATTAAAGCCTTATACCTTGCGGTTATTGCATCGATTATCGTAATTTTTGTATCAAACTTATTTTTTCCGCAAAAGAAAGTTGCTCCGCAACAAGAAGTGCCAAGCATTGAAAATGTGGAAAATAAAAATGAAGAAGAAACCGTTGTCTTTGATGAAGAGCCCCAAGACAAACAAGAAATTTTGGCTAAAGATCATCGCATTCAAATTAAAAGTCCGGCCTTGCTCGGAAGCATCCGTGTTAAAGGCGGCAGATTTGATGAGCTTTACTTAGATAAATATAAAGAAACTTTGGCTGAAAACAGTCCGGATGTAGAATTATTTAATCCGGCCAAAAGTACAAATGCATATTTTGCTGACTTTGGTTGGATATCTAATGATAAAACCCTTCGCTTGCCAAACAGCGAAACCATCTGGCAAGTTAAAGGCAAAGAGCTCACACCGCAAAGCCCGATTGTTTTGGAATGGAACAACGGTCAAGGCGTTCGCTTTATCAGAAAAATCAGCGTTGATAATAACTATATGTTCACAATTGAACAAGATGTTGAAAATAATTCGGGCAAAACCATCAGCTTATATCCTTACGGTTTATTAAGACGCCAACACGATTCCAAAGCAGCTAATAAAACCATTATCCATGAAGGTATAACCGGTGTTATTGATGATTCTCTTGAAGAGATAAAATACTCTAGCTTAAAAGACAAAGAACATGAAGACTATAAAACCCAAGGCGGCTGGGCCGGTTTTTCAGACCACTACTGGTTTTCTGCTCTTATCTTTGATAATAATGCAGAAAGCAAAGTTAAATTCAGCAATTTGGGCAAAAATACGTATCAAGTTGACTTTGTTGGACCGGAACAAACAATAGCCAGCGGTTCTGTTGCAAGCTATGATACAAAAATGTTTGCCGGCGCCAAAGAAATCAAATTGCTTGATGAATACACAAAAAAATACAATATCGAAAAATTTGATTTAGCCGTAGATTTTGGTTGGTATTATTTCTTGACCAAACCATTTTTCTATATTTTAGATTTTCTGTATCACATCATTGGCAATATGGGCTGGGCAATTTTGTCTTTTGCCGCTTTGCTGCGTTTGGCAATGTATCCGGTTGCCAGCAAGTCTTTTGACAGCATGTCTAAGATGAAAAAATTGCAACCAAAAATCCAAGATTTGCAAGAGCGTTATGGCAATGACAAAATGAAATTGCAACAAGAAACCATGATGTTGTATAGAAGAGAAAAAATTAATCCGGCAGCAGGCTGCTTGCCGATGCTTATTCAAATTCCGGTATTTTTCTCATTATACAAGGTGTTGAATATTTCTATTGAAATTCGTCACGCACCGTTCATTGGTTGGATTAAAGACTTGTCAGCCCCCGATCCGTTGACAATTTCTCGCATCATACACTTCCCTGTTCCCGGAATTTTTGATATAGGTGTATGGCCGATTGTTATGGGTATTACCATGTATATTCAACAAAAACTCAATCCGGCACCCACCAACAAAGATCAGGCCAGAATGTTTATGTTGTTACCGATTATCTTTACTTTTATGCTCGGACATTTTGCCGCCGGATTGGTTATTTACTGGAGCTTCAGTAATATCCTCTCTATCATCCAACAAAAAGCAATTATGCGCAAAAATGGAGTAGACTAATGGACTTTACGCTTGAAGAATATACCGAAGAACAAAAAGCTTGCGGAAAGAATTTCTTCAAGCAGCCATGCACTTTCGTACTTGGCGTTGCCAACTTGGAACAATTGCCGTTGACAGATATGCCCGAAGTGGCATTTGCCGGCCGTTCCAATGTTGGAAAATCGAGCATCATAAATGCCTTGACCGAGAAAAAAGGTTTAGCAAAAACATCTAACACACCGGGGAGAACACAACAGCTGAATTATTTTAATTTGGCAGATAAAATTCATATTGTAGACCTCCCCGGCTATGGTTTTGCTCAAGCTCCGGAAAGTATGGTTAAACAATGGCAAAAATTGATTTTTGCTTATCTGCAAGGCCGTGTAAACTTAAAACGTGTTTTTGTCTTAATTGATTCGCGCCACGGCATTAAAAAGGTTGATACAGAGATTATGGAAATGTTAGATAAAGCAGCCGTAACATATCAGATTGTCTTAACCAAAGCAGATAAAATCAGCGAAAAAGCCTTAAACAAAGTTAAGCAAGAAACCTTAGAAATCGTCAAAAAACACGCCGCTGCTTATGTTTCTGTTTTAGCAACCAGCTCTGAAAAGAAACAAGGCTTAGATGAGCTCCGCTATGAAATTTATAGCCTAAGCCTTTAGAAAAATTTTAAGCAAATTTTTTGAAAAAATCTTTGCGTGCACGTCTGCCCATACTCCAAAGATTGCCGATTCCATTAATGGGTTGCACCTTGTAGAGTGAAGCAAAATTAAAATCACGAGAAAAGAACAAAGATGTGGTTTTGGTATAATTATTCATTGGGCAAAAGCCATAAAAATCCACCTGCAATAAATTAGCTTTTTTTAGGACATCAACAGCGTTCACATATTCTGCACTGGTATTTATTCTGTCACTGTCATCCAAAATAATTAAACCACCGGCATTAAGCTTAGAAACGGCAGCTTTAGCACATTCAAAACGCCTTTTTCCATCTATCACAATCACATCAAATTTTTCATCTGTTTCAAGAATGGCTTTTTCATAAATTTCGCCTTCATCTCGCCAAAGAATAGTCAAATTCTCATAGCAAAATTCTTGTGACCAGCGCTCAAAATATTTTGGATTATCTTCTATGGATACAACTTTTTTGGCTCTCTGTGCCCAAAATTCCGAAGAATAACCGCAACCATACTCAAATATTTTTTTATCAGAATAGTCAAATTGGCTCAAATATTCAATTGCCGGATAAGTATACCACGGCAGCGGATTTCCGTCTTTATCACGGCAAATTTTTTCATCTATGCTTTTGGCCAAAGCAAACTCATTTATCCAAAGATCAATAAATTTTTGAAATTTTTCACTATACATATTTGACATACCCTTGAAAAAAACTTTTTACCATATATATCAAACTTGTTACAAACAATAAACATTTTTGTGAGGATAATATGAATATTATAAGAAAAATTGCTTACATTTTAGTATTAATCGGTGCTCTTAACTGGGGCTTGGTTGGTTTTGGCAACCTTGATTTGGTTGCTCTTATTTTTGGCACAACCATCATTGGCAGAATAGTTTATTCTTTGGTTGGTTTGTCTGCCCTTTGGTTAATTTTTGCACCCAAAAAAGACCAATAAGTTAAGATGAAAGTAAGGGCTGATAAAACTTCAGCCCTTATCTTATTCTAGCTAGTTTTGCCGCCGCAGAAGCAATCTGCATTAATGTATAAGAACAAATCTCCTCTGTCGGCATATTGGTTGTCTTACAATCTTTTTCTGCTTTATAAAGTAACTCCATCACAGAAAAGATTCTGTCCTTAGTCCAAACAGAAACTTGTCTTTTGAAAGGAGATTCTCTAAAGAAAATAATTTTCGGAACAAGCTTTGATACAGCTTTATCCAACGGCTCACCTTTTTCCATATAAGATTTCACAGTCAAAATCTTATAAAAATGCGTTGTTAATGCTCTGATAATAGCTACCGGCTCCGTTCCTTCATTGACTAATTTTTTAAATGCCTTTAACGCTTTATCAGATTGTCCGCCAACCGCATAATAACAAACATCATCGCCTGTTGAGCTGGACTGATCACTAATGCAAGCTTGAATATCATCTAAAGAAATATTTTTTTTATCTCCCATATAGGTCATCAATTTTTCAAGCTCGCCCAAATTGGTTTTTCTATCATTGGATAATCTTGCGCACAAAAGTTGCAAAGCCTCATTGCCAATCATAAATCCATTTTCAGCAAACAAGCTTCTGGCGGTTGAAAATATATCTTCATCTCTATCTTCATAGCAAGCTATAACGGCTATATCATCCCTATCTTCACCCAAACTAACAAGAGAAGATTTTTTATTTAAAGATGTTGAATGCAAAATAAGCAATGTTTCAGAAGGTGTATTTTCAAACATTGCTTTCACGTGCTTGGTAAGGTTATTATCAGCATCTTTAACCACCACAACTCGACGCCCGCCCATTAAAGATTGGCTGGAATATTCCGTATACATTGCTCCCACGTCAGAGCTCAAATCATCCATATTCAAATAAGCCACGCAAAACGGGTCATATAAATCTTTAGAGACGGTCAAAATAAGCTTTTTAACCGTTTCATTGACCAAACCGTCATTACTTCCATAAACTATAAAAGCTTTAATTTGCGGCTCAGGTTTTTTTATATATTTTTCCAGTTGCTGAGCTTTATAAATCACAGATTATTTCCTTTTGAAAAGTGTGAATGGAAATAAGCACCCAAACGTAGCGCAATATCATTAGCAATGATAGAGGCTGCACTTTTTTCAGTCTTTTTCTTAGCAAAAGTTGTAGAATATGGGTTAGCCATAATATCATAACTCACATAGGCAAGACTATCACCGGTTACCAAAACCTGATTATCTTGAGCAGATAGCAAACGATAACTCACCTTATAACGGATTCTTTCACGCGTAGCGGTGATGTCATCACGCATCGCTTGCTGCGTTACTTCTAAAGGAGCCACATCTACAAACAATCTGTATTCGGGACGAGCGGGAACACCAAGCGGGGTAAGCATATCCAATAAATTATTTCTTAATTGCTGACCAAATCTTTCAGGAATTGTTTGAACCTTAATTTTTGCCATTTCAGAATAAATGGAGCGGTCAAATTCTCCGTTAAAATACCACAAATTATCATGTTTTTTTTGCACATAAAGCGGTTCAAACCCGCAAGCGGTTAAAAACAAAACAGCTAAAAGAGAACAAATTTTTTTCATCTTAAAAACCCAATAAAAAATCAAATCTTTCGCCACTTTAGCATAATTCTGCGTCAAGGCAATGTTTTTTTACTCCCATTCATGAAAGACAAAAAAGGTTGCTAACATAATCAAGGCAAACCCCACCAACTCATTCCATTTAACCCCTTCTTTGAGGTAAAAAATGGAAAATATGCAAAAGATAATTATGGTAATAACCTCTTGCATAACCTTGAGCTGTGCGGCTGAAAAATAATCATGTCCGATTCGGTTTGCCGGCACTTGGAAAATATATTCAAAAAAAGCAATTCCCCAGCTCACCAAAATTACCAACCATAAAGAAGCGCTCTTAAACTTTAAATGCCCATACCAAGCAAAGGTCATAAACACATTAGAAATCAAGAGCAAAATACAAGGATAAAACTGCCTCATGGACGCTCCTTTTTAATCAAATCAAATATCTCTGCAAAATGTTTATCTGCATCAATTTCATCAATATTCACCGGAGATTTAATACGCCAGTTTGGATATTCAAAAATCGTTCCGGGAATATTTTCCATCTCCACTTGCTTATATACATCTTCAAATCTTTGTAAGAAAATAGCGCTTTTAGAGCGAGCCACATATGCTGTAAAAGACTTTTCAATATTTTTTGGCACCATATGTCCGTCAAGTGAATCTAACGCACATTGTTTTTCTTCATCAGAAACAAAAACATCTTCATTAATAAAGGCTGTTGTAAGTAAAGTTCTTTCTTTTTGTCTGTTTTGAAAAGCTTTTTCTCTTTGTTCTTCACTCACAAACAAATTGCATTTTTCAAAAGCTTCCAAATCTGCATTAAGCCAAAAACCATGAGCCGTTGCTTGGTCATGCGTTGTGGTTTGAGCCAAAGCCAAATAACCATACGCGTCAGGAGCAAAATAATTACCGTCTTTCTCTGTTTCCAAAAACAAAACTTTGTTAGACATCAAGCCATGCTCAGCCATATATTCTCTAAAACCATCCGGCACGGTACCTAAATCTTCACCAATAACCAAGCACTTGCTTCTTTGGCTTTCCACACAAAGAATAGCCACCATCTCTTTCATATTATAATAAACATACGCCCCCTGAACAACCGGATTATTCGGCACATAATAAACCCAAAACAGGCGCATCAAGCCCATAGCGTGGTCAATACGCAAAGCCTGAGCTGAGGTCATATTTTCACGAATAAGTTCAATAAACGGACGATATTTATTTTTTCTGATTTCCAATGGATGATACGGAGCAAATCCCCAGCTTTGTCCTTTAGGGCACATCGGGTCAACCGGAGCACCAACCCCCATATTTTCGGCATAAACATTTTTTTCTTGCCAAACTTCAGCACCACTGGCAGAAGCGCCTATCGGAGCATCTAAATAAAGACCAACTTTCATACCGGCTTTTTTGCAACTTTCGGCAAGCTTTTTCAATTGAAGAGCAGCCAACCAGTGACAATAAGCATAAAAGTCCATATCAACTTGATGTGATTGTGCAAATTTTTGGGTTTCAAAAGAGTGAATATCGTCATAATTATTTGCCCAAAAGCGCCAATCTTTAGCATAATCAGAGTCACTATTTGCTTCCAACAAAGCTTCAAACAAACAAGTATTATATAAAGATTTTCCCTTAGATTTTTTCCAAGCCTCAAAAGCTTCTTTTCTTAAGTTCTGTTGCTTAAAATATGCATACATCAAGCGCAAAATTTTAGTTTTGAGCTGACATACGGCATAATAATCCACCATATTGGCTTGTTGCAATCTTTTAATCTCGCTTTGAACATCAGTGTTGTTTACAAAAAGCTGAACTTCTTGAGAATTTTGATAGTCAGGCTCTTTTTTCAAATCCAAATACAAATAGTTCACAAAACATCTGTTCAAAGCCCGATAGGGAGAAACATCTCTTCTGTTTTGTGGAGAAGTCATACCCAATGGGCTCAAGCCAAGCACGTCACACCCGTTTTTAACCAAAATCGGAACAAGTGCTTCTGCATCACCAAAATCACCAACACCCATATTTTGCTTAGAACGCAAGGCATAAAGCTGCGCTGCCAAACCATAACAGTGGAATTGCCCCTCTTCCATCCCTTCTTTCAAAAAGCACTTTTGCGGCGCCATAATCAAAAAAGCAGAAAATTTATTATCTTCGGAAATAATGGTTAAATCAAAATAGCCCATTGGCAAATCAGGCAAAAAATCAAGCATATACGTAAAATATTCTTGTTCCCCAACTTTATTGCTTTCAATAGCTTTTTCTTGAGCCAAAATTATCTTGCCTTGATAAACTTTTCCGTCTTCGCCCTTAATTTGATAAGATAATGTTTCTTGAGCTTTATCTACCGGATAATAAAACTTAATTTTTTTATCTGTTTCATTATCAAAAAAAGCATAAGCGGCATCTAACCCGTTCTCATATTGTTGTTTTTCAAACAAATTAATTTGTTCTAAAATTTGCGCTTCTGTTTGACAAGGGACACCCAAATTTTGCAAAAAGAACTTTCTAACCTCATTTGTGGTATAATGAATATTTTTATCAACATCCAAATAATCAGAAGAAATACCATAAAGTTTTGCAAGCTTTTCCAATCCATCCATAGAGAGCATCTCCTTTATTTAAACAAATTACAGCAAATTCAAATTATGTTGTGTTCTGGCAATATCTCCTGAAACCTTTTTAATTTCCTCTTCTTTTTTCAAATTTTCAAACACAAACAAAGCATCATGAAAATACTCCAAAGCCTCTTCCAACAAAGGCTTATCCTGAGCATTTTTACCCAAATAATAATAAATTTCGCCAATATTCATCTGGATTTGCGCCCATTCAAAAGGCTTTCTTTTCTCTGTTACCACTTTTTGCCTGTTTTTATAACAAGCAATAGCCAACTCTGAAATATCCTCACTATTACTAAACCTTCCGAGCAAAGATAACATATGCGCCAAATCTCCTTGTATATTGGCCCAAAACTCCGGAAACAAAGCATAAGTATAAATTTTTTCAGCCTCTCTCAATTGAAAAACAGCGTCACGCAAAGCTTGAACATCTTCTTTTTGCCGCCAAAATTTAAAAAACAAATGAGCCAACTTATAAGAAATATAGCCATAATCATATGGGTTGTTATATTTGGTCAAATATTTTTGCGCATAACGAAAATAACTGATAGCATTTTTCAAATGATTGATTGGCTTTTTGGGAGAATATTCACCGGATGCATCATAAAGTTGCCCCAAGTGATTATAAATACAGCCCAAGTGAACAGGATTTTTAATCAAATCCTGATGCTTTAGAGCTGTGTCAAAAAGGTTTTTAACAATTTTATAATCTTGCCCCTCACCTCTGTCATAAGCATAACTCAAATATATAATACCGAGCAAATTCATCACATAAGGCAAATATTCAAGAGCAAGCGTTTTAGCAGAATTATCCTGAGACAAAAGCTGAATAATTTTTTTTAATAAATATTTTTTTTGGATTTGCGTTTCTTTATTATGCGGGTTAATGGCACAGACCACACCACCATAAAGCAAATTTGCCAAAGCCGGAGGAAAAACTTGCCCCTGAAGAGTTAAATCTGCCGGAATATAAAAACTATCCATCAAAGAAATAAAAGCATTATCATCTTTTTCATATTGTTTAGCATTTTGAAAGTTAATTCTGATTTTATCAGCTTCGCGATACCCCCAAATCAGAACATCTGCTTGCAGGTTTTCCAAAATGCTTTGCCCTTTATCAATCAAATCAAAAAGATTTCTGGCATCAAAATTCAAAAAATCTTTTGCAAAAATTTCATCAAAATACAAAACATCAAGAGCTTCTTTTTCTCTTAATTTTTGAGCAATAATTTCACCGCTTCTGCTTTCCACATTGTCCACAAACTCAACCACAACAACCCGAAACTTTATCAGCGCGCTTTTATCAAAGATTAAATCATCATCTAATCTTTTATTTTTTTGAAAAAAGAACTGCACTAAATTCTCAAGAAGTTTCATTTTAATCCTTATTGGAATAGTTTTTCAAGTTTTCATAATCTTGCTTTAATTCTTGCTTAAATTCTTCACGCAACTCTTGAGGAGATTTATCAACCTCATCCCAATTTTGCAATTTGTGCAAAAACCAAAGAGCAAACCCCAAAGCAATTATTGGAAGCGTATATGTTGTTGGCATAAACACCTGAAAACAACACAAAACCAAAAAGAGCAACTGTGCTTTTAACACAGAAACGCAAACAGCATCTTCGGCAAGGCCGGAAATATGAGCCTGATAATAAATACAATTAGTCATTAAATCAGCATATTTATCTTTAAGCAAAATTTTTTTCAAGGCAGATAAAATCAATTCCACCACAAAAAAAGACAACATAATAGAAAAACAAGGGACCAAATTTTCAACACAGGCAAAAAGCACCAAATTTCCCATAAGCAAACCTATGATTTGACAAGCCTTTTTAGAATAGACCAATTTTGCCGGATACCAATTATACATCAAAAAGGCAATCTGATTAGCAAGTAAAGCGGCCGCAAAAACCAAATAAAAAATAGGAGCGGCGCCCAAAAACCCCAGCAAAACAACAGCCAAACACAAAAACGCATTATAGCCTGCAAAATATCCGTTAATTCCGTTAAATAAAAACCAAAAATATGCCAAACCGCTCCACATCAAAGCAGCACAAATGCGGTCTAAAACAAAAGGCATTCTCCCCTGAAACAACAAAAACTCCGTTGGCAAAAACCAAATACAAATCAACGGAATAAAGAAAATGCCCAAATTGAAAAATATATTATTTTTAATCCACAAAGAAGCAAGAACAAAAGAACTAACGAGCAAAAAAACAAAAAGAAAATTTAATTTTTTAAAAGGAAAAACAAAATCGTTATCTGTATAAGCAAATAAATAAGAAAGAACAAAGGCAACAATAAAAGCCCCCACAAAAGGAAAAACCACATAATCTTTCTTTAGGGACAAAGCCAAAAATTCTTTATGCTTAAAGAACAAAAAAAAGCTTCCGTAACTTCCGGCAAACACCAATAAGAAAGCAATCATCGCAAGAGCATAATTTATATCCATCTTTTATCTCATTCATTAAAACTTAATTTTTTTATAAACAATTTTGCCACATTCTTCAAGCATCAAAATAATTTATAAGCTAAAATCTCACTTTTTATCAATCAGCAGAGCATAATTATCTTTAATTAACTGAGAAATGACCGGTATTTTACATTTTGCTTCCCGAGCTTTAACAAGCAACAAATGATAATAACAATCCAACAATGTAATTTTTTCTAAGCGAGCAGTTATTGTATCTTTGTGAAAATAATTTCTTGGACAGTTAATCAGCTGTCTAACAATATAATCTGCGCTAAGTTTGACCTTATCAGAGCGAGCAAGCAAAACCAATTCATCAATAGCAGATAACATTTTTTGTTTTTGTTCTGAAGAATTTAACAATTCAGAAACATGCTGTTTGGGAGCCAAAGACAAATAAGCCACCATAAATGGAGCATTTTTCATCCAAAAATTATACAAATTATTTTCATTCAATTCGACGGTTAAATCCGTTAAATTCTGAAAAATTTCAGCTTGTTCTTTAACTTCAGTTGAGCCCGTAAACACAATTTCAGGTTTAATTCCGCAAGAAAGAAGCGTATTTCCTTTAAGGCTTAAAAAGCCATGAAAATAAGCCTGAGTGCAATTTTTTCCCAAAAGAGGTTGCAAAAATTTAAACGATTGCAATTGATTAAAACAAACCGTCCAAATATCAGGAAAGCGCAAACTGGGAAGCAGCGTCAAATGAGATTTTAAATTATAATAATCACTGGCAATAATCAAACATTCAGGCTCAGTTTTTATATGAGAAATCATAGGAAGTTTAATTTGTTTTTTTTGCAAATTATATTCCTCTTTCAAATTAAAATCCATCCACGCCGGCTCATCAACCGGAGCAAAGGGAGTCAAAATGAAAACTTGCTTTCCGATACTTTGAATTTTTGCAGCCAAATACATGGCCAAGTCACCGTTTCCCAACACATATATTGGTTTTGAATCATCTAAAATCTGAATATCTGATTGAGGACGATTTTTCTTAAAAAACATTTATGCCTCCTTTTTAAGACGAGCAACAAAAAAAGCGTCCATACCGCCGAATTTTTCCATATAAAACGGCAATGTTCTGATAAAACCTTCTTCAGTAATTAATTCTTTGAAAGTATCGCTTTCGCATAATTCTTTTGATGAAATCGGCAAGAGCTTAAATTCCGTGTGTTTTGCCAAAAAAGCATTAATTTGCTGTTCACCTTCTTTTTTGGCAATTGAACAAGTGCAATAAAGCAAAATTCCGCCTTTTTTAATCAGAGGAGAAACTTTATCCAAAAACATTTCTTGTAATTGTGCTTGTTTTTCAACATCTTTTTCTCTTTTAATATGCACCAACTCAGGATGTCTGCGCAAAGTTCCCGTGGCAGAGCATGGCGCGTCTAACAAAACCACATCATAAGGCTCTCCCTTAAACTCGTCCATATACACCAAAGCATCTTGGCAAATAACATTAGGCTTAAAACCAAGTCTGTTCATATTTTCTTGTAGTTTTTGCAATCTTGAGGCAGAGATATCCAATGCCGTCACATCAGCTCCCAAAGCACAAAGTTGAGCCGTTTTTCCGCCCGGAGCGGCGCACATATCCAAAACTTTTTTATTTTTCAAATTGCTCAAACACTTAACCGGCAAAGCAGCAGAAAAATCTTGCACCCACCATTTTCCTTCCTGATATCCGGCAAGTTCGGTAATTTTACCGTTATTTTTCAAGCGCAGGGTTTGAGAGGGCAAAAGCTCGGCATTTAATTTTTGCGCCCAAAGAGGAGCATCTTCTTTAACACTAATATCCAAACTTGGCTCTTGCATAGACGCCTTCTGAATTTTTTGGATAGTCTTTTTACCATAATCTTGTTTCAGAATATGGAAAAACTCATTTGAAAAGAAACTACCGTCATCAGCTTGTTGCAGATTCGTTTTTTGTTTGCAAATATTACGCAATACGGCATTAACAAAACCGGACACATATTTATCTGTTTTTTTCTTAGCCAAATTTACATAAGAGTTAAGCACGGCATAATCAGGAGTGTCCAAATACAAGATTTCGCAACATGCCAAATAGAATATATATTTACTATCCTGAGCAGCTGCGTTGAGCTTTTTTTTGATAAATTGACGCAATATTTTTTGAATATACGTCAAATGTCTGAACGTGGTTAGCACAAGCATATTTATAAAAGCATTATCTTTGGTCTCCAGATTCTGACTCTTAGCTTTAACATCCGCCAAAAACATTTTCTGTTCAAGCGTGTTTTTAACCATTTCAAAAGCAATTTCGCGCACATCTGTCATAATTTTTATCTGTCCTCAAAAACCATGCAATAAAATTTAAGCTATTGTAGTGAAAGTTTTGCATTAAGTCTATTGTGTTTTCAATAAAATTATTATAGTTTTATATTAATTTAAAAAAGACCTTAAGGAAAAAATGATGAAAACTCTTTATTTAGCATTGATTTCGCTTGTTTTCCTAAATGCTTGCAGCCACATTCCGTTTGTGGATTCTAAAGCTGTTGAAACAAGTGAACAAAATCAAAAAGACAATGAGGCCAACATATATTTATGGCAAGCATCATTACACAAGCTTAATTTTATGAAAATCATTCAGCAAGACCGCCAAAAAGGGATAATCGTCACTGATTGGTATCAATCTTGCCCTCAGGCCAAAGAAAGATACAAATTAGAAGTTTATATCAGTTCTCCTCAACTACGCTCAGATGTCATTAGTGTTAAAGGTAACAAAGCATATTTGGCTAACGGGCAGTGGCACGAAGAAGTACTATCTCCGAAAATGGCTCAAATTGTAGAATTATCCATATTGCAAAAAGCCAAACAATTATATCAAAAAAGTTTCAATCAATAATTTTAATTTAGGATAAAAATAATGTGTGAAAATTGCGACAGATACAACGGCAAAAGCTTTGATGAATGGTCAAAAGAATGGAAACTTGAAGACCGTTACAATTTCAAAGCAATTGAAAAAAAATGGCAATCCATCTGGGATAAAGAAAAAGCCTACAAAGTAGAAATTGATAAGAATAAAGAAAAATTTTATGCTTTGGTAGAGTTTCCATACCCATCAGGAGCAGGTTTACACGTTGGTCACCCACGTTCTTATACCGCGTTAGATGTTATTTCGCGCAAAAAACGCATGCAAGGCTTCAATGTTTTATACCCCATGGGTTTTGATGCTTTTGGTTTGCCGGCCGAAAACTACGCCATTAAAACCGGTGTGCATCCAGCTATTTCTACCAAAGCCAATATTGAAAACTTTACCCGTCAGTTAAAATCTTTGGGTTTTAGCTTTGACTGGAATAGATGCATTTCCACTTGTGATCCTGAATATTATAAATGGACACAATGGATGTTTATCAAATTTTTTGAAAAAGGTTTAGCCTACAAAGACAAAATCGCTATCAACTGGTGCCCAAGCTGTAAGGTTGGTTTGGCCAACGAAGAAGTTGTTAACGGATGCTGTGAGCGTTGCGGTGCACAAGTTGTTCGCAAAAATAAAGAACAATGGATGATAGCCATCACCAAATATGCCGACAGATTAATTAATGATTTGAAAGATGTTGACTTTATTGACCGTGTAAAATCTCAACAAATCAACTGGATTGGTCGTTCTGAAGGTGCCGAGCTCGACTTTGCTTTAACCGATAATAACGGCAATTCATTAGACCGCAAATTAACCGTATTCACCACGCGTCCGGACACGGCTTTTGGTGTAACTTATATGGTTATGGCTCCGGAGCATCAATTTGTTGCAGAGTTAATGGATAAGTTTGAAAACGCTGATGAAATCAAAGCATATGTTGAAGAAACAGCTAAAAAATCAGACTTGCAAAGAACCATGAATGACAGCAAGACCGGTGTTGAACTCAAAGGTATTAAGGCCAAAAATGCATTTACCGGAGATTTAATCCCAGTATTTATTTCTGACTATGTATTAACCGGCTATGGCACGGGCGCCATTATGGCTGTTCCGGCGCATGACCAACGTGACTATGACTTTGCAAAAGCCTTTAATTTGCCGATTATTCAAGTTTTGGATGGCGGTGACATTTCAGAAAAAGCTTTTGAAGAAGACGGTCCACACATTAATTCCGGCTTTTTAGACGGCATGAATAAAGCAGACGGTATGAAAGCCGCTACTGATTATGCCATCAAAAACGGATTCGGAAAAGCCAAAGTAAACTTCAAATTGCGTGACTGGGTATTTTCTCGTCAACGCTATTGGGGTGAGCCGATTCCGATGGTTTATTGCGAAAAATGTGGTTGGCAACCGATTCCTGAATCTGAATTGCCGCTAACCTTGCCTGAAGTTCCTGATTTTCACCCCAATGATGAAGGTGAATCTCCACTTTCTAAAGCAGGTGATTGGCTCAATACCAAATGCCCGAAATGCGGTGGCCACGCCAGAAGAGAAACCGATACCATGCCAAACTGGGCTGGTTCTTCTTGGTATTTCTTGCGTTATTGTGACCCACATAACACAAAAGAATTTGCCTCTAAAGAAGCTTTGGATTATTGGATGAATGTAGACTGGTACAACGGCGGTATGGAACACACCACCTTGCACTTGTTATATTCTCGTTTCTGGCACAAATTCTTACACGATTGCGGTTTGGTTCCAACTAATGAACCTTACAACAAACGTACCTCTCATGGTATGATTTTGGCAGAAAACGGTGAGAAAATGTCTAAATCTCGCGGCAATGTCATCAACCCCGATGATATTGTTGATGCTTATGGTGCAGACACCTTCCGTTTGTATGAAATGTTCATCGGACCTTTTGACCAAGTTGCTATGTGGTCTGAAGAAAGCTTGATGGGTGTTTATCGTTTTGTAAACAAAGTCTATGGCTTGTTCAAGAAAGTGGTCAATGTTAAAGCTTCTGAAAAAGACTTGCGCGCAATGCACAAATGCATTTTAGATGTTACCGAACGTATTGACCAAATGAAGTTTAATACCGCTGTTTCATCTTTGATGGAATATGTAAACTATATGAGCTCTATGGAAAAAATTCCTGAAGAAATGTATTTGACATTGCTCAAACTTCTTTCTCCGTTCACACCGCACTTATCGGAAGAAATGTGGGCTCGTATGGGGAAAACAACCTTAATCATTACCGAGGCTTGGCCTAAAGGTGACGCTAAGTTGGCTCAAGACAATGAAGTCACCATCGCCGTTCAAATTTGCGGTAAAGTTCGTGGCACAATCACCATACAAAAAGATGCGCCTCGTTCTGATGTTGAGGCTGCAGCTTTGGCAGTTGAAAATGTCAAACGCCAACTTGAAGGCAAAGAAATTAAAAAGATTATTGTTGTTCCAAACAAAATCTGCAATATTGTTGCCTAAAGACATTAAAACACACAAAAAAACGCGCTGAATTTTTTGTTCAGCGTGTTTTTTATTACTTAAACGCTTTTTTTAAGATAGAAAAATCAATACGCATAATATCGGCATTGCCAATTTCAATTCCCAGACTTTTAATAGCTTTTTCTTTTGTTTCTTTATTACCTTTAAAAATCTGATAAAAAAGAAGTTTTTTTTCACTTTTTTCTTGCGCAGCAATTAAGCCGGATGCTCTCAGCAAACTTTTTTGATGTCTCAAAAGCAAATTTTCATCAAGCCCCATAAGCAACACATTAATAAAAGGAATATCCAACTTTCGAGAAAGTATTCCACATTTATCGGCATAATGTTTATGCTCTAAAGCTTCTTGTTGAAGCTTAGTCAATTTATGCATAACCTCAGCCTCATCAACAGGATGATCATAATCAATCAAAAACTGATTATAAGCATCATTGGTACAAAAAAACTTGTACTCTTTTTGAAAGAGCAAACAAATTTTGTTAAATATTCTTTTTTGTACCGATCTGTCAAAATTTACTTTAACCAAGATTTGTTTTTCAGATAAATCTCTGTGAGCACGAACCTTAGGCAGTAGCATAAAATTGATTTTTTCTTCAGCACAGACCTCATCTAAAACATTTCTGAATTGAGACAAACACTCTTGCGGAATTTTGGTATAAACCGTTAACCAATTTTTGTACCATACAGCTAGCAATCCAAGTTTATATTGAATTTCTATTTGCGTATCAATATCTTGTTCAGGCAATGGAATAGCATCTGCTCTAAACAACCATGTTCCTTTTTGAATTGGGTCAAAAACAACAGCATTAATTCTGAATTTTTGTAATATACCCAAAACATCTTCTTTTGCTTCCATAATAATGTGTATTAAAGTTAATATATTCATTATAATTATTTTTCAAAACCAAGCATAAACAGATGATTTTATTTTGCAATAAAAAATTTTATCTTGAAAAATAAAAAAAAGAGATAATATACCAGTATTAAAGATAATATCAAAAAAGAGAAGAAAAATGATTTTTCAGCAAATTAAAGATTGGTTATTAAAAGAAAAAACATATATCGACCATTGGTTTGAAATAGATGAGCGTTGGAGATATTTAACCGTTGCCATAAGCAATGTTTTGATAAAATATTTAATATTTTTTATCTTAATGCTAAATTATTCCGAGCATTATCAATTTAATTTGTTTTTATCATGGTTTTTTTCATCTTTCACAGCCTTCATCGGCTACAAATTTTTAGTTTTTGCCACAGAAGGAAATCATATAAAAGAATATTTAAAATCGACCGGAATACTAAGTTTCAGCTATATTATAAACTCTATATTTTTATGGTTATTTGTTCAAAAACTGGAGAGCAATCCCTATATAGCACAAGCCATAATATTATCAATTTTAACATTATTTAACTTTTTGTTATTCAAACATTTTGCCTTCAAACAACAAAAAGAACATTTTTGGGAAAAAATATACGCTGTTTTTGATTAAAATTTTATACGAATACCGGCACTAAACTCATTAATAGTTTTGATATTATCAATTTCTTCGGTAAGTGCGGTATAATGATACATTGCTCTTAAACCAATATATTTATTAAGATTAAATTGTAAGCCCAAACCCAATCTTAAACCTTCGCTATCAATATCATCAACTGGTGTTTCAAAAGTATAATGGGCATAACCAATAGAACCCACAAAATCAAAATACTCATTTGTAGGCAAACGCAAAACAAAATCTGCACCATAAACATTTAATTTAGAAGAAACACCATAATCATTTTCCGCCTCATTAAAAGTTTGGTAAAAACCTTCCACACCAACACCATTAAAATCAAAACCGAGCACGGCGGCAATATTATCATATTTATCTTTAACCAACCTTTCGGTTTCTCTATCCGTATCAACAAAAGTTTGGTAAAAATCTGCACCCAACACCAAATGAGCCTGTGCTTTTTGAGCAAAGCAAGGCAAAAATAACAAAGAGACAAAGAAACAACAGAATTTTTTTATCATCGACAATTTCCACATTTTCTTTTATGTATAACATAAAAAAATTAAATGTGAATTAATTATTTTTTTTCTTTTGTCAAGTATAAATACTTCTTATAAAGCCCTTAGGAGATTTTTGATGAAACATATAATGCATTTAATGAAGTTTTCTTATGATAAAATTGTCAATGGGAGCAAAAGAATTGAAATGCGCCTTTTTGACGCAGAACATCAAAAAATAAAGCTCAACGATGTAATAGAGTTTATATGTCAAGAAAACAATGAAAGATTATTATGTTTGGTAAGAGGTTTGGTTGTTTTTGAAAGGTTTGATGACCTTATAGCTTTATTTCCGGCCAAAATTTTTGGCTATGACAATAAAGAAGAAGTAAGAGTAAGAATAAACAGACGCTTTAGTTATGAAGAACAATTAATAAATCATGTTGTAGGAATCATAATTATGCCATTGCAAGTTCATACGCTACAAAACATTCAAGAACAAAAAGCCCACATAATAAAAGAAGATATATTAGAACAAAAACCATTCAAAAAAACCTATTCAGAAGTAAAACAAATGCTCAAAGAAGAAGCCTATTGGAAACCGGTCAATCAAAACATTAGCCACCATGAAGAAGAAGAAAGTGAAAAACAAGAAAAAATAGCAAAATTAAGAGAAATCCGTTTAAGAAAACTAGAAAATGAAGGCAGAGAATAAAATAACTCTTGCTAAAAAGCAAAATTATTTTTATTAATTCAAATAAAGGAGAGATGGCAGAGTGGTCGAATGCGGTTGACTCGAAATCAATTGTGCTCGGTAACGGGTACCTAGGGTTCAAATCCCTATCTCTCCGCCATAAAAGAAGCCTGCAAAAGCGGGCTTTTTTGTTAAGTGTTATTGGATTAAAATACTAAGAATATACAAAAAACGATTTAGAATAACCGCAGCAAGTTTGTGTTTGAAAAACACTTACAAGCCAGACAGGGATATAATCCCTTCACCCAAATACAAAAAAACCTCCGCAATGGGAGGTTAGAATTGGAGCGGGCTGGAGGAAAGAAAATTCTCCGGCGGAGGATTTTCTGACGACAGGCGTAAGATTTGTTAGCTTTGAGGCAAGAGGGCAACGCCTCTTGGCTCTACATCAAAGGTTGGGGCAAAAGCAGTACTCAAGATTATAAAAAGTATTATAATCAGTTCACCACAAACCTATTTTGGAGGACTGCTAATGCC
>CASFJL010000026.1 GCA_949295005.1 uncultured Pseudomonadota bacterium
ATCCGCTAAAGTGAGCTTGTCTGCACCTTCTTCCAACACGTTGATTAAACGGGTGGTAAAATCTTCTCTGGTGGTGATGATAGAATAATAATTGCCGAGTTCTGAGGCGGCGGTACGTAATTTTTCTTTGGCCTCTTGAATCTTGTCCAAAGTGGTTTGCACATCGCCTTGCGTTTTCCATTCAGCGGCTTTTAAGCCCAAATTTTCAGAAGTCACATTCACACCGCTGATTAAAAGGTTAGATGATTTATCCTCATTGAAATTAATCTTAAGCGAACCTTCTTTGAGCAAATTAACTCCTTTATACGAGCTGTCATTTATCAATGCGTCATATTGAGATAAAGCCTCATTGAATTGTTTTTGATATATTAAACTTTCTTGCGAGATATTTTTTGTATATGAGACATCATCTTCTTGATTTTCAATAATCTCTTGTGCAGTTTGCCAAGCTGAGGCTGCAGATGTTTTTAAGGTTGTGGAAAAATTATCTGCATTAAGCTTCATTTCTCCAGTCGTATCATATTTTTCATCCACTTCATACCACTTGGTTTGTCCGTCTTTTTTGAACGCTATTTTAGCACCTTGCAAAATTTCTGAACTTGAGCTTGTATCTTGAAGAATTCCGGAACCCAAACAGTCTAAGAAAATTTGCGCTTCTTGAGTTATGGTAATATTTGCAGTGACACCATAAATACCTGCACTTGATACATTGTCTGTTTTAATGGCTATATTTCCGGAAAGTTGCATATTTCCGACAATACCAATACCAGAACAACCTTTACCAAAGATCTTCATATTAATCTCAGCACCAGCGGCAATATCTAAATCTCCTCCATAACCCCAAAATCCTACCGAATCATTACCCGATATATTTATATCAACTTGGGATTGCGTTAAAATATTGATTTTTCCGTATACTCCAGAAGCCATTCCCACGCATGTATTACTTCCTTCAATCTTAATTTTTCCGCCAACATTTGCGATACCTCCAGTATTTACACTTACAATTCCAACAGCATTTTCTATAGTTAGATTTAAATTAGAAATATCCGCAGAAACTGAATCTATAAATATTACGCAACTATTAATATCACTACCATTAAAATCAAAACTCAAATCACTAACCAGACAACCTTGCTCGGTGATGTTTATTAGGTTATCTGTATTGCTTGTTGTTGCTGTAATGTTTGAAAGAGCCATACCTTTGTCGCCATAATTACCAAAGTAGTTGACGCCGACGAGTTTTTGATTCTCTTGGAGTTGCAGACCGCCGGTAGCGGAGATGTCGCCTAAATCAATGTTGCCATAAACACAGATGGTTTCTTTGCCGGAATTAATTGCGTTACGCAATTCTTCTGCTGTGCTAACAACCGCACCGTTTTCTCCAACCTTATCTATAAAGTATGATTTATCGGCAATTGGCTCAACAACTGTATTTTCTTCTGTTTCAGATAAAGCAACTTGCTCAACAACGGCTTTCATCTGAGAGAGCAATTCTTCCGCGGTTTCAAGTCCCTCATTGGCGGCTTGAATGGTTTGCACACCTTGCCCCATCGCATCCAACAACAAAGATAAATCATTGGCTCGGTTGCTTAAAGATGTGGCGGTGTAATATGAGCTGGGGTTGTCTATTGCCGAATTAACTTTTAATCCGGTTGCAAGGCGCAATTGAGTTTTATCTTGCAACTTGGATATTTGTTGCAAACTCAGCAAGTTGGTGCGCATTGAGGCATTGAGCGAAACTTGGTTAACCATCTCGCACCTGCCTTAAGCTTGTTCTTGCTTGAAATATGTTGATTTTATTAATATTAGATTGTAACAGATAGGTTGTTTTTATAATAATTTTATTAAACAGCAATGTATAACAGCAATCATTTAAAAACAACAAAATGCTCGCAAAAACCTTCTCTTTTGCGGCTAAAATTGCGCTTGTTCGCAGAATATGTCCCAATCCTTGTCCTGACATTGTTCCACCCATTGCTGTTACAATACTTTAACCTTAAATTTATTATACTAAATTTTGGTTAACAGCGCAAGAAAAATTATTTTCAAAAAAAATTAAATATGGCAAATAAAATCCAAAACACCTTGCAAAATATATCCCGCGGCAGAGCTATCAAGCACTTCTTTACGGCGTTTTCGGTTCATATCCACTTCATTAATCAAAAATCTTTCCATGGCCGAGGAAGAAAGACGCTCATCCCAAAAAGCAAAAGGCAATTGTGTTTGTTGATACACTTTTTCAGCAAAAGCTCTGACCTTTGCCGCAGTTTCACCTTCTTCACCATTCATTTGCAAAGGCAAGCCATAAACAATTCCGCCCACTTCTTTTTCTTCTATGATTTTTTTAATTTCCGCCATATCAGACTTTATATCTTTACGATAAATTGTTTTATAAGGCGTTGCCACCATCCACATTAAATCTGACACGGCAACACCCAAACGCTTTTCTCCGTAATCAAAACCCAAAATAGCTTTATATTTAGGCAAACTATTTTTAAACTCATTCAAATCCATTTTTTTCTCCTGTTAATAATGTAAAACAAACTCAAAATCTGTCAAATGCTAATTGAATTTTAACAATATTTATCTAAAATCAGCCCTAACTATATGATTCGATTCTAAAATTTTTAAGGAAACAACATGAAGTTCAAATATATATTAACAGTTTTACTTGGCTTGTTTGCGGCCTCATCTGCCAAAGCAGAACTGCAGATTGACATTAACGGTGCTGTTCGAGACCCAATGCCGATTGCCATTCCGCAAATGATTCACGAAGGTTTTTGGATGGGACAACAAGGAGATAAAATCCGCGACGTAATTGTTGCAGATTTAGAACGCTCAGGCTTGTTTAAAGTTATAGATGAAAACAGCTACATTCAAGAATTTACCTCCATGAGTGAAGAACCTGCTTTCATTGATTGGCGCGCCATTAATGCTTTGGCTCTTGTTCAAAGCGGCATTCAAGAAGTTGGGCAAAACCAACTCAAAATTGAGTTTCGTTTATGGGATGTTTATGCCGAAAGCCAATTAAAAGCTCAATCTTTCACCACCACTAAAGACAACTGGCGTCGTATGGCTCACGTTATTGCCGATGCCATTTATGAACGCTTAACCGGTGAAAAAGGTTACTTTGATACACGCATTGTTTATGTATCTGAAACAGGTCCGGCAACCAGACGTGTTAAACGCTTGGCAATTATGGATCAAGATGGCGAAAATCACAAGTTTTTAACCTCAGGTAGTGCAATGGCCTTAACGCCGAGATTTTCACCAAACTTGCAAAAAATCACTTATATGTCATATGCCGGAAGCGTGCCGAAAGTTTATATTTTGGACATTGAAACCGGCAAGCAAGAACTTATCGGAAATTTCCCCGGTATGACCTTTGCGCCGCGTTTTTCTCCAGATAGTTCAAAGTTATTATTGAGCTATGCCGCAAACGGCAAAACCGATATTTATGAAATGGATTTGAAAAATCGTCGCTCAAAACAACTCACTAAAAATGCCGGAATTAACACTTCTCCGAGTTATTCTCCGGACGGTTCTCAAATTGTGTTTAACTCTGACAGAGGCGGCAACCAACAGCTTTATATTATGGATGCAGATGGTTCTAATGTTCATCGTATCAGCTTTGGGCAAGGCAGATACGCAACACCTGTTTGGTCTCCGCGTGGTGACTATATTGCCTTTACCAAAATGGCAAACGGTCAATTTTATATCGGCGTGATGTATCCGGACGGTACAGGTGAACGCTTGCTGGCCAGCGGTTATTTGGTAGAAGGTCCGACCTGGTCTCCAAACGGACGTGTGATTATTTACTTCCGTCAAGACAGAGGCACTTCTCGTTCCAATGCTCCGGTTAAATTATATTCCATTGACTTAACCGGATATAATGAACGCTTGGTTGTAACACCGGCAGACGCGTCTGATCCGGCATGGTCACCGTTATTACCGTAAAGCTATATAACAAAAAAAATCTCCTGAAACTCAGGAGATTTTTTTTACATCTTAAGTATAGAAAAGCCTCGGAAATCCGAGGCTTTTTTTTAAGATTATAAAGATTAACCGATTTTTTTATCAAAGGTTAGCTTTTCGCCACTGGCAGCATATGTTTCAATCGTGCGTGCGGCTTTTTTAGACAAGGCTACGCATCCCGGACCGGAAACACAACCACCCTCGCAACACATAACCTCAATCATATTATTTTCAGAAGCCTTCAGGGCATAACGCTTTAATAATTTAACGCTTTCTTTGGTCAAACCATCAATTTTTTCAGGACGAAAATCAGCCTTGCCGTCGACCAAAGACTGAACAGCTCCGGCCACACCGCCCGATACGGGGAACAATCTTCCCTGAGCGCAAGAAACTTTAGAAAATTCTGCCTCACCGGCTGTAGCAACATCCACATCTTGCGCAATAAACATTGCAGCAATTTCTTCAAAGGTCAGCACATAATCCACATATGGGTCTGATTCGGCTTCCAGACGTTTTGCCAAACACGGACCAACGAACACGGCCACACAATCAGGCATCTCTTTTTTTACCAACTCAGCGGCATAATACATTGGAGTATGCGTGCTTGAAATAAACGGTTTTAATTCTGGAATATGCTTTTCAGCCGCTCTGAAATAAGCCGGACAACAAGACGTTGTCATAAACTTATCTCCTTTTTCCATACGCTCCAAAAATTCGGCAGCTTCTTTTTGCGTGGTAATATCTGCACCGACAGCCACTTCCATCACATCATCAAAGCCAATTTTTTTCAATGCGGCAACCAAGTTTTGCGGTTTGCCGTTAAATTGACCAATCACGGCCGGAGCCAACATAGCCACCACTTTTTTATTTGTCTCATGAATTTGTTTTAACACGTCAACCATTTGAGAGCGCTCAACAATGGCTCCAAACGGGCAAGAGGCAAGACATTTGCCGCAAGAAATGCATTTTTCATGGTCAATATGCTCAATGCCGTTTTCATCTTTGCTTAAAGCGCCAACCGGACAAGCATCTTCACAAGGAAGCTGTGTTTTAATAATTGCACCATAAGGACAAGATTCCTTACAAATGCCGCAATTAATACAAAGGCTTTCATCAATATGAGCTTTGCCGTTAACAAAGCTGATTGCTTTTTTAGGGCAATTTTCTTGACACGGACGAGCAAAACACCCCTGACACATATTGGTCACAACATGATGCGGTTTGGCACAAGCATTACAAGCAGAAGGGATAACGGCAATTTGGCTAGCCACAAGCATTTCTCTTTCCAAAGCTTTTTTACCAAATTGAGCCAAAGTATAATCATCAGCATTTATCCCATCATCAGGGCTAAATCCCATAGAGGTCAAGCATTGCTCTTTTATAATTTTTCTATCTTTATCCAAGCTTCCTCTAAAAGGCAAAGCATCGTCTGGTTTAATGGCTTGGGGAATATTGTCAGCATTTTCAAATTTAGAATTAAAATAGCTTTTTGCCACTTCAATCAAAATTTTGGCGCGCATAAAATTTGCATTATTTTTAGGTGTCAGCAAAGTTTTTTCCTTATCATAATTATTTTAAACACTATATAAACTTTTTTAACACATAAGCTAGTAGCGTCAAGGCTATTTTGCCTACGTTTATAAAATATCTGGATTTTTTTTGCAATATTGTTTATCTTGTTAGCAAAAAAGTAAAGTTTATTGCCATAAGCTCAAAAAAATTGATAAAATAAACAAAGAAGTGAGATATATTTATGGGAAACAATAAGGTTATACATGAAACATACTTATTAAGCGCATTGGATAGAGTAGCCAGAAATCCAAGCGGTTATTCCGTATTGTATATAAATATATCTAAATTACGTCCTAAAAACAGACATCCTGAATTTGTAAAAATTTTTGCCAAGCTTTTTGACAGCATCGCCGGTAATGCCAATGGCACTCTTTTTATTTTATCCAACGGAGACTTTGTCATTTTGGGCAGAGAGATAACAGAAAATATAGTAGAAGCCGCCATAAAAAAATTAAGAGACGGTTTGTCAACAGACCCCTTATTACATCAGCATGAAAGTAAAGATTTTTTCAAAATATATAATTTTCCGGAAGATTTTTCTAAATTTTATCAATTAATTGAGCATATGCAAACCCAAGCTCAAATAGATAAAAAAGAAACACAAAGCCAGCAAAAAAGAGCCGTTTCCGCAGAAGAAATTGACGACCTGACAAAAGCATTAGATTTTATTGATATTTCAGAAATTGTAAAAAGGCAAAGTGTTCTGCGCGTTGATAAAAGCGGAAATTTTAAAGTTTTTTTTCAAGAATTTTTTATTGCCGTTAAAGATTTGGTCAAAAAATTTGACCCGACCTTAGATTTGCTTGCCAGCCGTTGGCTATTTTATTACTTCACACAAGCATTGGATAAAAAGACGATATCTGCACTTTTATCATCCAACTTACAAAAATGGCCGGAAATCATCAGCCTCAATCTCAATCTATCTTCAGTTTTTTCTCACGAATTTGTAAAATTTGCCAAGACATTTTTAAAGCCGGAACAAAAGATTATTGTTGAAGTTCAATTAATGGATGTCTTTAACAACTTGCCAAAATATTTTAAAACCAAAGAGATTTTGCAAAGCGGCGGACATCTTTTGTTAATTGACTCAGTATCCCCAACAACATTAAAAATGTTAAATTTAGATTTATTAAAACCCGATTTAATAAAAATTTTTTGGGAACCTCTGTTAGAATACGATTCTAATAATCAGGATTTTAAGCGCATTATAAATGCCGTTGGCAAAGAAAATATCATTTTAGCAAAATGCGATTCTCCTAAAGCCCTCAAATGGGGGTTGCAATATGGCATTACGGCATTTCAAGGTCCTTTTATAGATGAGATTGAAGTTGCTTTATGCCGAAAAAAATGCCCAATGGCGCACCTTTGTAATGCAACAGAATGCTTAAAGAAAAAGCGTTTATTATCCGGTTGGTACAGAGAAACTTGCCAACATAAAGAAATTTTAGAACATTTAATTTAAGGATTCTGAAATGGTTATTTTTAGTAAAAATCCTGACTTTCAAATTATAAAAAAAGACACATTAATTTTTGATTTTTTATGCAAAATAGAAAAGGAAATAGATAAATATGAAGCTTTATATTTATCTATCAGCAAATTACATAACCAAACTTTAAGAACGGCCCAAAGATTTAGTCTGATTGAAAGTTTTGAAACCGTCTTAAAAAAAGGCAAAGGAGAATTATTTACTTTGCCCAATGAAGATGTTGTAGTTATATATCAAGCACATTGCCATGAAGAAACTTTGGCTGCATTAATCAAAATACATTTTTTATTCCGAGATGATGCTGTTCTTCAAAACAGCGCAGACTTATTTCAGGCCGAAATTGCCGAAATTTTTAAATTAAACAACCAATTAAGCACCTTAAAAGATAAAATCAGTTTAATTATTAACAACACATCCGGCAATGAAAAGAATACCCCTGTTTTAAGCGGCAAAAACTCTCCAGAAACAAAAAAATTAATAAACCAGCGCAAATTAAGAGAGCTTTCTCCGCTTATTTTATCCAAGATGCAAAAAGCTCTTTCCACCATGGATTTTTCCAGCTTAATCAGAAGGCAATCCGTCTGTGCAATTATCGGAAAATCAGCACCGCAAATTATTTTTGATGAGGTTTTTGTCTCTATGGCCGGCTTAAAAGATATGTTAATGCCGGATGTAGATTTATTTTCTAACCCATGGTTATTTTTATATTTAACAGAAATCTTAGATAAGCGTGTGTTAGATAACATCAACCGTCATGATGATGGCTCATTATTAAGCAATTTCAGCTTAAATTTGAATGTATCAACAGTTTTATCTGATGAATTTTTAGAATTTGATGAAAGTATCAATCCGGCACAAAGAGCCAGCATTGTCTTAGAACTGCAATTAACGGATATTTTTAGTGATATCAAAGCCTTTATCTTAGCCAAAACATTTGCCCAATACAGAGGGTATAAAATCTGCATAGACGGCATAAATGTTGAACAGCTCAAATATGTTGACAGAGAAAATTTGCAATGCGATTTGATGAAAATCATTTGGCATCCAAGCTTTATGGATATTATCAGAGAAGACAAGCATTTTACGGATTATGTCAATAAGGCAGAAAGAGCAAAACTCATATTATGCCGCGTTGATGACCCACAAGCCGTTGAACTGGGAAATTCTTTAGGCATAAATCTTTATCAAGGGCGCTATATTCAAAGATTGCTTGCAGCTCAACCCAGAAAAACAATTTTTACCATAAAATAAAAAGGAGCCTCAAGCTCCTTTTATATTTCCACCTCAGCTTCATAAGCATTGACAATTTCTGAATCATCATCGGTTTCACCAACCTTAATTTCACAAACCATCAAAGCATCTGCCTCCAACAAGCTATCTACAATATCATCAGGCAAACCTTCAAGCAGCAACTCACTTGTTTCATTTCTGATTAACAAAGCAGAATTTTCATCCGCATTTAATTCCAAACGAGCATTTTTTGCCTCAGTATCTTGAGCATGAATTAAAAGCATCAATTCATTAGCATCATTAACCACAAAGTCAAAAGTATTTGTATCTGTTTCAGCCATCATTTTATCCTTAAAAAGTGATGTTAAAATAAAGCATTATAAAAACATTATAAAAGATTGATTGATGAAATGTTAATATTTTATCAAAAAAGGATGAATTTTTTACAATAAGGCTTATGATATGGCAAAAGGGAGAAAAAAATGCAAACTTTGTTAAATAAGATAATAGAATTATTAAAATGGCCAGTAGCACTTTATATGTTATTAACATTACCGGCTTTTGTTCAATCTTTTTATTATTTCAAAATATCCAATTTAGCAAATTTATCCATGATAGGTGGTTTTTTAGGTTTTTTCATCATCAGAGGATTTATGGATCAAGATTCTAAAAATATGATGGAAATTGCCGCGCACGAAATGACGCACGCATTTTTTGCTCTTCTGACATTGCATAAAGTAAAAAGCTTAAGGGTTAACCCAGATAATGACGGTGGAGCCATGAGCTTTGAAGGTCCTGTTAACTGGCTAATCATCATTGCGCCATACTTTTTTCCGTTGTTTGGAATGTGTGTTATGTTTGGCATTTCAATTTACACACACTATTTTCCAAGCAACTTTATCTTAAATCTAATTATGGGTTTTTTTATTGGTTATCATATAGACGCCGTCAGCTCTCAAATTCATGACAAGCAAACAGACTTACCTAAAGTTAGTTATAAGTTTTGTTGGATGTTTCTTCCCGGAGCAAACTTATGGGCAATTGGTTCTATGGCAGCATTTAACAGCCGTGGTTGGGATGGTTTTTGGGTTTATCAAAAACTTATTTCCATGCTCAATGATAAAAACCTTAACTTGGTAAAATATTACTTATCACAAATATTCTAAGGTGCAAGCATTAGCATCCATACGGACTTTTTCCCCGATTGGCAAAACATAACGATCCGGAATATGCCCATACTCAAAATTTTTAATTACCGGAATATGAGGAGGCAATAAACTTACAAATTCATCCAAAAAATCATCAACAGTTCCGTCTTTGGGGTCAAAGGGATCACAAGCATTAAAATTACCAAAAACAAATCCTGCAATTTTATCAAAATCTTTCTGCTGACAAAGTTGAGTTAACATTAAAGAAATTTTATACGATTTTTCAGAAACATCCTCAAGTAACAAAATTTTTCCGGCTAAAGAAGGCATATATTTTGTACCAAACAAGGTTCTAAAAGAGCTAAAACATCCACCGATAAATATTCCTTCAGCAACACCTTTTCTTAAAGTTTCTCCTGAACGAATGATTTGTTTTTCAGCATTCAAAACTTTTAACAAAGACATTTTAGTAAGTGGAAAAATTTTTCCTGAACGGAAGTCATATTTCAAAGAAAATCCGGTTACGGACGGGCATTTTGTTTGAGCATAGACGCCATTTTGCAAAGATGTATTATCACTCAAACCAAAAATCGGTTTAGGATGATGTTTTATCAGTTCATAATTAAGCAAAGGCAAAACTCTTTGAGAGCCGCAACCTCCGGCCGTTGTAAATATTGCTTTAATGTCATCATCAGCAAAAAAATCATTAATGTCTTGCGCACGCTCTTCATCTGTTCCTGCCATATATAAATACTGGTTTAATACATGTTTTCCCAAAACTGGCATTAAGCCTTGAGATTGTAAAAAATCAAGAGCAAGCTGAATATCTTCCAAGCTGTTTATAAATCCGGCAGAAGAAACAATACCGACCTTATCTCCTTTTTTAAGCGGCAACATTTTCAATTTCCTTTAACAACGTCTGGCAAAAATCCGTTAAGGTATTATCTCTTGCGCCCATAATCACGATTCTGTCAAAGGGTTGCGCATTTTTCATAATAAAGTTTTTAACTTCCTCTCGCGTTGGCAAATAAAATGCTTTGGCGCCAAATTCTTGAGCATCTTTAACCAAATCTTGAGAAGATATGGTTCTGTTAACCGTTCCGCCGGCAAAATAAATATCCGGCAAAATCAAAATATCATCCTTATTCATATGCGTTGCAAAAGATTTCATAATATCCTTGCCAAATTGTTTCATCGGGGCAAATCCATGCGGCTGAAACATAATGATTAAACGCCCCTCATAATTACGCAATGCAGAAACTGAAGCGCTGACCTTATCCGGATTATGCGCAAAATCATCAATTACAGTAATGTTTTTGGCACAACCAATAACTTCCAATCTGCGTTTTGTACCAAGAAAGTCTTCTAAAACACGAGCGGCATCAAAAGCATCAATTCCAAGCAAAGAACAAGTTGCAATGGCAGCCATGGCATTAGCCACATTAAAATCACCAATAAGTTTTAAGTTAAACTCTTTTCCTCTAAACATATAGCTTACACCGTCTGCTTTTGCCTGAATATCAGAGGCATAAAAATCTGCTTGCGGATTTTTAATAGAAAAAGAAATATTTTTAATTTTTGGATTCCTAATCTCTTTTGAATTTGGACAATCAGCATTAACCACCAAACCATAAACACAACGGTTAGCAAAATTTTGGAAAAGCGCTTTAAGTTCATCTAAGCTTTTATGGTCTTCGCCAATATTGTTAATCAACCCGATATAAGGGTTATATTTATCAATGGTGCCATTGCTTTCATCAGCCTCAATCACGCAAACATCTCCCTGATTAAAAATAATATTAGGGATTCCTTTTTGCTGCATATAATTGAGCAACAAACCACCGTTAATCACGCAAGGTTTTTTGTTTAATTTATCTAAAATAAAACCGACCATTGCCGTTGTTGTGGTTTTGCCGGAAGTTCCGCTCACGGCTATATTATATGGATATTGATGAAAAAGTTCAGCCAACAAATCTGGTCTGGTTTTAATGGGAATATTTTTTTCCTTAGCCGCTTTAATATCGGCAATAGTATCTTCCACCGCAGTTGAAGCATACAAAACATCTAAATCATCAGAGATTGAAGACCCATCTTGCGGAAAAATTTTAATACCGATTTCCTCCAAAGCTTTTTTGGTTTGCAAATCATGACCTTGGTCAAAAGAGCGGTCAGAACCTCTGACTTCAAAACCTTTCAGAGCCATAATCTGAGCCAAACCACAAACACCACTACCGGAAATTCCGCAAAAACTAATTTTTTTCATTTTCAACCTTTCTTGTTATTTATTTTTATAAAAGATTATATGCTTCTTGTTCTCTTTCTTGCATAATTTTCAAGTTTTTATAATCAATCACAATATAGGTTTGACCATTGCCGTCAACATTTAAGGCCAAAGCCACGCCGATTCCGTTTCCTTCAAACGTGCTATATAAAGTTGCTTCACCGCTTTGCAATTGTTTCAAAAAGTTTTCATTTTCCAATTTTTCGGGCACTTGCTCCGTAATTTTCACAGGCTTTCCTCTTTCCATCACTTCTTTTTCAACCGTTTTATAAGCCGGTGTGTAAAAATCTTGCTGATTGCCATATTTTTTATTAAGCAATCTGGCGTACATTTCATAAAGGCGGAGACCTTTACTGGCACTTGGATTATCATCTATAAAATCACTAATGGCATAAATGCGCCATAATTCGTTTTCCTCGCCAAATGTCACTTGAATTTTTTGAAAACCTTTATCTCCTTTAGGGAGCTGTTGTGCAACAAAAACATTTTTATAGTCTTCTTCTTGCATAGGTTTCAAAACAACACCCAAATTTTTAATTGTTTCCATATTAGCTTTCCATAACAAACCAAAAGGAGCAGCGTCTAAATCTTGCACATCCATAAGAGGTGCGTTGTCTTCTGAATTTTCAGTTTTTCTACCGACGGAAATTTCGCCCATATCCGGAATTTCCAATTTCAAATTTTCAGATTTTTTAAAGAGCAAATCCTTAGCAGAAGACTGAGCTTTTTGCATTTTTTGTTGAATCAATTGATCTGCTTGCTGTTGAGCATCTTGTTGTTTTAATTCCTCACTGATTAATAAATCTTGATAAAAATCTGCATTGCTTTGAGCTTTTACTTCAAAAGGAACCAACATCAAAGCAGACAGGAACATCATTTTTTTTAACATAATTTGCTCTCCGATCAGAAAAAAATTGAACACTGTTCAAACTTGTTTTATATTATGTTTTAGATAATATCAGAATTTTATTAATCAATAGATAACAATGAACAAAAACAAAGAAAATATTTATCAAGATTTACTTGTCAAAGGGCGGCTTCTGGTCTGTGAAAAAGGGGCTGATTTTTTAACTGCCAGAAAATTGTCTGAAACTTCCGGATATTCCATTGGTACAATTTATAACCAATTTGCCAATATGGATGAGTATATATTAGCGCAAAACATTCAAACTTTAGAAGAATTATACAAGCAATTTCAAGTATATATTCCACAATCAAACGCATATGTTAATTTGAACCGCTATTTGGAAATATTTATTGATTTTGTTTCAACGCACCAAAACTTATGGTTTTTGTTATTTAACTTTCATCTGCAAGACAAAAGAAAAATCAAATCTTATGTTTATCACAAAAAAATATGCCAAATTATTTTAATATGGCAAAAAGAGTTTGGAAAAGCCTTTTATGCTCTCAGCAGAGCTGAAAGAAAAATATCCTTACAAACCTTATGGGTATCATTGTTTTCAATAAGTTCATTTCTCACCCAAAAGCAAAATTCAATAGAACAAAAAAAATTATGCCAAATTCTCTTAAATACTTATTTGGCCGGATTAAGCAGACTGAAAAACAGGTAAACAATGCATTATATATATGAAGTTTATTATAAATTATCTCAGATTATTGGCTCTCCGGAGTTTTTACAAAGCGTTTTGGATAATCGCTTTTATCTTATTTTGATGGTGATTTTTATCAGCCGTTTCAAATATGCCACTTATAACAGCATGTGGATGTGCGCTCTTATTAATGTTCCGGGAACTTTTTTACATGAATCTATGCATGCCCTTGTTGGTGGAATTTTAAATGCTCAACCATGCAATTTTAGCATTTTTCCCAGAAGATCAATGGATGGCGGATATGTAATGGGTTCTGTGTCTTTCCGCAACATTACCGGATACAATGCCGTTCCGGCAGCGTTAGCGCCCTTGCTTTTGCTACCGATAGGTTATTATTTTGATAAGCTCATTCTCCCCATCATGCCGGCCACACTCGGCAATTATTTGCTCTATGTTTTATTACAAACAATCATCATTGAAAACGCCGTTCCTTCTGTTCAAGACATGAGGGTTGCCGGACATGACTTTTTGGGTGTAATTTTATATTTAGTCTTGTTTGGAGCTCTGTTTTTAAGCTGGTTGGGCATAGCTTAACGCTCGTTTGAAAATGCTTTCAGATATGATAAATTAATCTCTTTTACATCTGTTAACGCACAACCGTTTACAGACACTTCTTCAATTTGCGGCGGAAGATTTTTCAAAGATGTCAGGTTGGTGTAATTTGCCTTTAAGCTTTTCAAACTCTTGGGCAAGTTTTCCAAAAAACGGCTGTCTAAAGTATCATTATTACTAATATTTAGCACAGCTAAATTCGGGTGTTTATTTAACCCCAAACCATTAAAGTTTGAAAATCTGGCGTTCAAATTTTTCACACTTAAAGGAATTTGTTCGCCAATATTTTTATCCAATTTATCACAATGGCTTATATCCAACACTTGGCATTGCGGACAATTTTCAAGCGTTGTCAGCGGATTAAATGATAAATTTAATTCTTCTGTACAAATATTTTTCAAAAAATCAGGAATTTTGTTCAACCCATATCTGCTTAAGTTTAATTTTTTCAAAACAATTTGCTGTTGCTCATTTTTGGTATATTCCTCTCCTTTGTATTGGCAAAATTCTTCAGCAGAAGAAAATTGCAACAGATTTTCCGGAGCATTATCCGGTAAAATATGAGGATTAATTTTATAAATTCCTTTTTCTGAAGAGCTGATTTGTTTTGCCAAATTTTCCACCTGTTCTCTAAAAGAAAGATTATATTCACCATAAGTTCTGTTGGCAAAATAAATAACATCACCTTTTTCATTTTTATATGGCGTTAACAAAATGCGGCTGATTTTTTTCTGCGGATTTTGAGAATTAATTCCATAAACAATAATACTTCCCTGAGCAATGCCGTCAATCACGCGAGCATGATTAAAATCATCAGCAGAAGTACAATTGCGCCAATCTTTATATTCAGATTGTGTAGCCAACATATGCGGATGCTTTGAAACAATCAACGTATCAATAGACACGTCATCTTGAGATATGGCTTTTTTTTGCTGAGAAAACGCCAACATTTTGGTTGTTCTGGCATAAGTGTTTTCCATAGATTTAAGCGTATGTGCAAATTTAGCCTGAAAATCTGTTGAATGTTGTTTTTTGAGCAAATCCACCGCTTGATAAAACATCACCTTTTGCCCAAGCAAACGGATAAGTTTTTGGTTTTGCAAATTATGTTCCAGAGAACGATTTTTTCTAAGCTCAATTAAAGCCGGATAATCTGCTTCAGATAATATCTTTTGCAAACTTTCATCCTTAAAATCTATATCAGAGCCAATCACTTCAGCAAGCTCTTTTTGGTGTCTGGAAAAAAACGCACCCACGGCATAAGCTTGTTTTTTATCTTTCAGCTTATTATTTTCCACATCATAAGAAAGCCTGTCTTCGAAAGGCAAAACCGCGTTCAATTGTTGCAAATTTTGCATCACCATATCATAGGCAGAAGATGTCTGACCAATATGAATATATACGGTTGATTTTTCTTTCAATAAATCAGGATAATTTGGTGCAACCTCTTTTCTTTGTTTAAGGCCTTCTCGTTGCGTATTTTCCAAAATATCATGAAACTTATCTGCCTGCTGATACAAATTTTTAGAATATTTTTTCAAATTAATATACGGATTTTTTTCTTGCAAAATCTGCTTAATATCTTCAATAACCCCTGCGGCATCAACATTATAGTTATAAGAAGTATGCAACGCGCGCACAATCATGGTTTCCAGTTCTTTTTGCATAACGGGTTTGCAAGAAACTTTAGCTTCCATAAGCAAATTCTGCGCTAAAGCAATTTGCCGTTTCAATAAATTTTTATATATTTCTTTTTGTTCTTCTGGGGTTAATATTTTCATTTTACGGCTCCGAATTTATGGCTATTTTATCAAAAAATCTCCATTGGCGCAATAAAATTAATTATTTCTGTTCCAAAACGGCAACAATCTGCTCTGTTACATGCTTGGCGTCACCATAAAGCATGAGGGTATTATCAGCATAAAACAGCGGATTATCCACACCCGAATATCCTGAGTTCAAAGATCTTTTTACAAAAAATACCGTTTTTGCTTTGCCAACTTCTAAAACCGGCATTCCGAAAATCGGCGAAGAAGCATCTGTTTTGGCCAAAGGATTAGTCACATCATTTGCCCCAATCACAAAAGCCACATCAGCTGTTTCAAATTCATGATTAATGGCATCCATTTCAAACACATCTTCAGAATCCACATTGGCTTCTGCCAAAAGCACATTCATATGTCCGGGCATTCGTCCTGCCACGGGATGAATGGCAAATTTAACCTCGACACCAAACTTTTCAGCCAAATCTTTAGCCATGGTGCGCAAAACATGTTGCGCCTGAGCCACCGCCATTCCGTAACCGGGGACAATAATCACTTTTGAAGAATTTTCCATAATAAAAGCAGCATCTTCCGGACTACCTACTTTGGCAGTTTGATTATGATTTGCAACGCTTTGTGAGCTGACTTCTTTTTTCTCATTCATACCGCCCGACATCACATGCCACAAAGAACGATTCATCGCCTTCACCATAATATAAGACAAAATCGCTCCGCTTGCACCCACAATCGCCCCGACAATAATCAACAAAACATTGTTTAATGAAAAACCAATACCAACCGCAGCCCAACCTGAATAAGCGTTTAACACAGAAATAATCACCGGCATATCGGCACCGCCAATAGGCAAAACCAATAAAAATCCCAAAATCAAAGACAAAGCCGCTAATATATAGAATAAAGATAAATTTTTATTCAAACAAAAAGCCACACAAACGCCAATTAATGCAACAGCCAAAATCAAATTTAAGCTATGCAAATATTTAAAGCCCAACGCTTTAGGAGAAATCAAGCCTTGCAATTTGGCAAAAGCAATCATTGAGCCGGAAAAAGCCAGCGCTCCGATAATCATTCCCAAAGAGGTTTCAATCGGAGTGTTTTGATGATGCAATATTTCTGCCAAGGCAATAAAAACGGCAGACAATCCGCCCAATCCATTAAACAATGCCACCATTTGCGGCAAGGCTGTCATCTTGACCTTTATTGCCATATAACTTCCCAACATTGCACCCAAAAACAACACAATCAGCGGCCAGACAAAATCTTTCATATCAGGAGAAAAAAACGTCACGGCCAAAACCAAAAACATGGCAAATATGCCAAGTAAATTAGCCTTTCTGGCCGTTTTAGGAGAAGATAATCCACGAATGGATAAAATAAAAAGCACACTGGTTAATATATAAACAAAAGCCATAAATGATGAAGATACAAACATTACTTATTCTCCTTTTGTGTTGCAGAAGTTTTTTTCTTAAACATCATCAACATACGTTGAGAAACGACAAAACCGCCAAATATATTTACGGCAGCTAAAAACACCGCCAAAAGAGCAAAGATTTTGCTTTCATCCATATTTTCCGCACCGGCAAGTGTTAGCGCCCCGATAATAACAATACCCGAAATTGCATTAGACACACTCATCAACGGTGAGTGCAAAGCCGGAGTCACACCCCAAACCACAAAATATCCGACAAAGCAAGCCAAAACAAAAATTGTCATTAAGGTCCATATATCCATTTGTTTTTCTCCTGTTTAAATATTTTGCGTAATATTGGTTTTGAAAAAGATTTCATCATTAACATCAAAAATCAGCTCATGTGTTTGCAAATCATAAGCTTTTTGCACAAAGTTAAAAACATTTTGCGCAAAAAGTTTGCTAGCACTCGGTGCCAATTCTGCAGCCAAGTTAGAACAACCGCAAATTTTTGCCGAGCCGATAGACACCCATTCATTGTCTTTTGAGCCTTCAACATTGCCGCCGCTGCTTGCCGCCATATCCATAATAACAACCGGTTGAGAAAGAGCTAGCAACATTTCTTTATCAATCAAAAGCGGAGCCTTTTTTCCGGGAATTTGCGCGGTTGTAATCACTACGTCAGATTGTTTGAGTTGAGAAAGCAATAAGTCTTTTTGCTTTTTTTGATACTCGTCTGATGTCTCGGTGGCATAGCCTGTTTTATCTGCAAAATTTTCTTCATCTTTAAGTTCTAAAAAGCGCCCGCCCAAAGATTCCACTTGTTCTTTCACTTCTTTGCGCACATCTTGAGCATAAACAATTCCTCCCAAGCGCTTTGCCGTTGCAATGGCTTGCAAACCGGCCACCCCGACACCTAAGATTAAAAACTTCAACGGAGGAATGGTTCCAGCCGCAGTCATCATCATCGGCACAACTTTATCTTGATAAAAAACGGCATTAATCACGGCTTTATATCCGGCCAAATTGCTCTGAGAAGATAAAATATCCATACTTTGCGCACGGGATATTCTGGGCAAAAGCTCCAAGGCAAAACACTTTGCCCCGATTTTTTTCAAACGCTCAATTTGTTCGGCATTATTTTGCGCCTCAAAATGCGCAATAATAATTTGACCTTGCTGCAAATATTTTTCTTCCTCACGGGTTGGTCCCCAAATCTTGAACACCACATCTGCCTGAGCATAAATTTTTTTAGGATTCTCCATAATTTTTGCACCGGCTTTTTCAAACATTTCGTCAGAAAAACCAGATTCTTTTCCGGCATTTTTTTCAATCAAAAAATCATGTCCCCACTGCACGATTTTTTGTACGATTTCCGGAGTAACTGCGATTCTTTTTTCATAAGGTCTGATTTCTTTTAAGCTAGCGAATATCATATTTTTTACCTTTACAGCTAAAACAATCAAAGATAAAAAAAATATAATATCAAAAAACTAAGAAACAACTAAGGAATAAAATGAAAGAGCTTTTAACTTTATTTTTTTCATTTTTCAAAGTCGGCTTATTCACGTTTGGAGGCGGCTATGCCATGCTCCCATTGTTGCAAGATGAATTGGTCAAAAAGAAAAAATGGACAACTGATGAAGAATTGTTGGATTATTTCTCCATTGGTCAATGCACCCCGGGGGTAATTGCCGTTAACGTATCCACCTTTATCGGCTACAAAAGAAAAGGTATTTTAGGCGGCTGCATTGCCACATTAGGCATAATTGCGCCTTCAATCATTATCATCACGCTCATTGCAGCCGTCTTAAGCATTTATATGGACAACACTTATGTAAACTATGCTTTTGCCGGCATCAGAATAGCCGTTACGGCACTGATTTTGGAGACCTTAATCAAGCTTGGCAAAAAGGGTGTATCCGACCATTGGGGTATTGCCATATTTTTATGCGCTTGTTTATTGCTCATTTTGTTTAATGTTTCTGCCATTGTGATAGTAATTTTAGCTGCTTTGGCCGGAACACTTATATATGCACTTCCGCAAAAAAAGAAAGGTAAAAAAGAATGATTTATCTGACTTTGTTTTATGAGTTTTTCAAAATCGGCTTATTTGCCATCGGCGGCGGATTGGTTACGATTCCATTTTTGTTTGATTTGTCTGAAAAATATCATTGGTTTACCACGGCAGATTTAACCAATATGATTGCCATTTCAGAGTCCACCCCAGGTCCCTTAGGTGTAAACATGGCCACCTTTGCCGGATATCAAGTTTCAGGCATCTTAGGGGGAATTTGCGCCACCATCGGGTTGGTTACACCTTCGGTAATCATCATCTTAATCATAGCCAAACTCTTAAAAAAATTTAAGGAAAATATGTGGGTTTCAGGTTTGTTAAGCGGCATCAGACCGGCTGTAATTGCCCTTATTCTTTTTGCCGGTTTGGAAGTTGCTAAATTAACCCTATTAGATTGGAAGAACTGGTTATTTTTTGTATTATTTTTTGTTTTGATACATTATCAAAAAAAGAGCCCTATATTTTATATCTGCTTATCTGCTCTAATAGGTATTATATTTAAGTTATAAAAAAAGCGGAATAATTCCCGCTTTTTTTATAAACCCTGATTCGTTTAGATATCCAAAGCTTTTTTATACACATCCAAGAGATATTCTTGTTCATCTCTGTCTGCGGCATTCATTTTGCGCAACTTGATAATAGCGCGCATAATTTTCACATCAAAACCGGCAGATTTAGCCTCGGCATATACATCTCTGATATCAGAACCGATTGCAGCTTTTTCTTCTTCCAAACGCTCAATACGTTCAATCAAAGAGCGCAATCTATCAGCGGCAATACCGCCAACATCATTTGAATTTTCCTCATCAGCCATATTTTTTCTCCCATAATTAATTTTTTAGCGAGAATAACAAGCAATTTTTTTTTTGACAAGCAAAATCTTTTTTGCATAATTTGGATAAATTTTAATGCTTTTTAATAAATTTGCTGTATAGTGCATAAAAAGAAATTTAGAAAGAAAGGTGTTTACAATGCCCTTAAGAACAAAGACTAAAATTTTAGCAACAATAGGCCCCTCTTCTGCCAGCAAAGAACAAATCGAAAAATTAATTGATGCCGGCGCAGATGCTTTCCGCGTTAACTTTAGCCACGGAACACACGAGGAACATAAAGACAGAATTAATTTTATAAGAAAATTAGAAAAACAAAAAGGCCGCTACATCTCCATTTTGGCTGATTTGCAAGGTCCGAAATTAAGAGTCGGAAACTTTAAAGGTGACGGAGTTCAACTAAAAGAAGGTCAAAAATTCCGTCTTGATTTAGATCCTGCTTTAGGAGATGAAAACAGAGTTTGCTTGCCGCATAAAGAAATTTTTGCAGCCCTCAAAGCCGGAGAAGATTTACTCTTAAATGACGGCAACATCAGATTACACGTTGAAGAAGTCGGACAAGACTATGCTATTACCACAGTAGTTGTTCCCGGATTCTTATCTTCTCACAAAGGTGTAAATTTACCTAACACCTCTTTACCTATCTCAGCCATTACCGAAAAAGATAAAGAAGACTTAAAATTTGCTCTCAAATTGGGGGTTGATTGGGTTGCTTTGTCTTTTGTACAAAAAGCAGATGATGTCAGAGAAGCCAAAGCCTTAATCGGCAACAAAGCATTATTGGTCAGCAAGTTAGAAAAACCCAGTGCCATTGATGAGTTGGAAGAGATTGTCAAGCTTTCAGATGCTATTATGGTTGCCAGAGGAGATTTAGGTGTTGAATGTCCGGTATATACCGTTCCTGTTTTGCAGAAGAAGATTGTTTCTGTTTGCAGAAAATATGCACGTCCGGTCATTGTTGCGACCCAAATGTTAGAATCAATGATAAACAATCCAACCCCGACCAGAGCAGAAGTTTCAGACGTGGCAACAGCAGTTTATGATGGGGCAGATGCGGTTATGTTATCTGCAGAAACAGCTGCCGGAAAATATCCGATAGAAGCAGTTAAAATGATGAACAACATCATCAAACAGGTAGAAAATGATGACTTGTTCTATCGTCTGGTTAATCGTTCAAGAGCAACAGATTGTTGCTCCGGAGAAGCCGATTCGATTACTTATGCCGCAAGTGAAGTTGCCAATGTCTTAAAAAATGTTGCCGGCATAGTTACCTTCACATCTTCAGGTTTTACCACGTTTTTGGCCGCCAAAGAAAGACCAAACTTACCTATTTTAGCCGTTACACCGGATGAAAGAGTCGCCAGACAAATGGTTTTGGTTTGGGGTGTAACAAGCTATATCAATAAAGAAGGTTTCAAGAGTTTTGATAAGGTTGAGCAAGTAGCTGTTCGCATAGCCAAAGAAGCAAAAATTGTAAAATCAGGTGAGCATCTTATCATCACGGCAGGTTTCCCTCTCAATGAAAAAGGCCGTACCAATATGTTACATACGATTTATGTACCATAAGTCAAAAAATTTAATCTAAGAAAGTCCTATGAAAATAGGACTTTTCTTTTGCAATAAAACTTATACATATAAAAAAAATCCGCCTAAAGACAGCGGATTTTAATTCTGAACTAAAAAATCTCTCAACAAAAATTATCCTTGACGAGCTTTGAGTTTAGGATTCTTTTTATTAATAACATAAACGTGACCTTTACGGCGAACAATTTTGCAGTTCTTATCGCGAATTTTTTTAGTTTTTAATGAGCTATAAACTTTCATGTTTCTTCCTTTTCATAAACAGTTGACCGCAACTTACGGCAAAACAAAGCTTTTGTCAACCATAATTTTAGATAATGTCATAGCAAAGTTAAAATGTTACAGATTCGCCAAAGTTAAAATGTTACACTAAAATATTCTCCAGAAAAGGAGAAGCACATGAAAATAGGAATAA
>CASFJL010000027.1 GCA_949295005.1 uncultured Pseudomonadota bacterium
TCCGGATTTTATGTGCTTAATTTATTTCTACTTTGGTGTTTTGATTATGATATTTTTTTTAATTTTTACTCTCTGCCCCATACTTTGACGATGAACCAACATTTGCAGCGTACGTTGTCACTTCTCGCAAATTAACAAAACTGCACCGCTCGCAACGAAAAGCTCCACTGGAGCTTTTCTTTTCTCTCGCGCCCTCTCGGGTTCGATTCCTGTCTTTTACAGTTCATACACATAGAGCCCCAATCAGGGGCTCTATGTGTATGGAGCAGGCAACGGGAATCGAACCCGCATTTCAAGCTTGGAAAGCTCGCATTCTAACCATTGAATTATGCCTGCATATTTTGTGTTTGATAATATTACTTTTGCTTTAACTTGCAAGCATAAAAAATAAGCTTTGTGTTGTTTTTTTTAATTATTTATTACTAAGAATGAAGAAGAATATGACAAAAATAGCATTGATTAATCGATTTTTTTTATAGATTTTTGATAACTCTCGTGATATAAATTCGGCATAGAAAAATTCTATAAAACCGAGGTTTGATATAAAGTCTATATTACTTTATGTCTTTCCTCATTTACTTTAACTTAATTATAAGGATAAAATATGTCAGACGTTAAGATGAAAATGATGGATGGTAACGAAGCGGCTGCTTCCGTTGCTCACCGCATGAATGAAGTCTGCGTCATTTACCCGATTACCCCGTCTTCTCCGATGGGTGAATGGGCTGATGCGTGGTCTGCTGCTAAACAAAAGAATATTTGGGGTGTTATCCCTGAAGTTCAAGAAATGCAATCCGAAGCAGGTGCCGCCGGTGCTTGCCACGGTGCTATCCAAGCCGGTTCATTAACAACAACATTTACCGCTTCTCAAGGTTTGTTGTTGATGATTCCGAACATGTATAAAATTGCCGGAGAACTTTCTCCGTTCGTAATGCACGTTGCAGCTCGTTCTTTGGCATACCATGCATTGTCTATTTTTGGCGACCACTCCGATGTTATGTCTTGCCGTCAAACAGGTTTTGCAATGCTTTGCTCAAATTCTGTTCAAGAAGCTCATGACTTTGCCGCCATTGCTCAAACTTCTACTTTGCGTTCTCGCGTTCCGTTTATGCACTTCTTTGATGGTTTCCGCACTTCTCACGAAATCAAAAAAATCAAACTTCTTTCCGATGATGATTTGAGAGCCATGCTTGAAGGTGTTGATTATACATTCAATGCTAAACACGCTCTTCGTCCGGAAGCTCCGGTTATTCGCGGTACGGCTCAAAATCCTGACGTATTTTTCCAAGGTCGTGAAGCTGCTAACCCATTCTATCACAAGGTTGAAAATATTGTTCAAGAAGAGATGGACAAGTTTGCTAAAATTTCCGGTCGTCAATACCACGTTGTTGATTACTATGGTGGTGCCGATGCCGAACAAGTTATTGTTATTATGGGGTCAGGCGCTGAAACAGCTGAAGAAGCTATTAATTACCTCAATGCACAAGGTGCCAAACTCGGCGTTTTGAAAGTTCACTTGTATCGTCCGTTCCCAGAAAAATCTTTCTTAAAAGCTCTGCCGAAAACAGTTAAAACAATTTCTGTTTTGGATAGAACCAAAGAATCCGGCTCAATCGGTGAACCTTTGTACTTGGATGTTGTTGCCACCATCACTCAAGCTTTTGCAAGAGGTGATATTGCTTCCATGCCGAAAATTGTTGGCGGTCGCTATGGCTTGTCTTCAAAAGAGTTTACCCCAGGTATGGTTAAAGCCGTATTTGATAATGGTGCTGCTGCAAAACCAATTAACGGTTTCTCTGTTGGTATTAATGATGATGTTAACAAAACATCTTTGCCGTTTGATGACTCTATTGATACAGAACCCAAAGACGTTGTTCGTGCCGTATTCTTCGGCTTGGGTGCAGATGGTACCGTTGGTGCTAACAAAAACTCTATTAAGATTATTGCTGAAGACGCCGGTAAATATGGTCAAGGTTACTTTGTTTATGACTCTCGTAAATCTGGTTCTATGACCACATCTCACTTGCGTTTTTCTGATAACCCGATTAAATCGGCTTACCTCATCAACAAGGCAGACTTTGTTGCTTGCCACCAATTCCCGTTCATGAGAAAAGTTGATATTTTGAAAATTGCTAAACCCGGTGCCACCTTCTTGTTGAACGCTCCTTATAGCGAAAAAGAAGTTTGGAATCATTTACCGATTGAGGTTCAAGAAGAAATCATCAATAAGAAATTGAACTTCTACACCATCAACGCTGTAGATGTTGCTCGTGAAACTGGTATGGGTCAACGCATTAACACCATCATGCAAGCTTGCTTCTTTGCAATTTCTAACATTTTGCCAAAAGATGAAGCTATTGCTCAAATTAAGAACGCTATTAAGAAAACTTATAGCAAAAAAGGTGATGCCATTGTTCAAAAGAACTTTGCCGCCGTTGATGCTACCTTGGCTCATTTGCACAAAGTTGAATATCCGTCAAGCGTTACTTCTAAAGATCATCGTTTGGCTCCTGTTCCGGCCGATGCTCCAGAATTTATTCAAAAAGTGACAGCAGAAATTATTGCTGACCGTGGTAATGAATTGCCGGTTTCTGCTTTTGAAGAAGTTGTTGACGGAACATGGCCGACAGCTACAACTCAATATGAAAAACGCTGCATTGCAACCGAAATTCCGGTATGGGATCCAAACACTTGTATCCAATGTGGAAAATGCTCTTTGGTATGCCCGCATGGTGTTATCCGTATGAAAGTTGCAACAGAAGAAGAATTGAAGAATGCTCCGCAAGGCTTTAAGTCTGCCGCTTATAAAGGAAAAGAATTTGCCGGTAAACAATTCATTTGGCAAATGTCTCCTGAAGACTGCACAGACTGCGGTATTTGCGTTAGCGCTTGCCCGGCTAAAAACAAAGCTGATCCGTCTAAGAAAGCTATTAATATGGATCATATTGAATCTCACTTGGATGTTCAAAAAGCTTGCTGGAACTTCTTTACAACTTTGCCTTATGTAAAACGTACTGAAGTTACCAAGAACTTGCCAAAGACTACACAATTGATTCAACCTTTGTTTGAATTCTCCGGTGCTTGCGCAGGTTGCGGTGAAACCCCGTATGTTAAATTGTTGACCCAATTGTTTGGTGACCGCATGGTTGTTGCCAATGCAACCGGTTGTTCTTCAATTTACTCCGGTAACTTGCCGACAACACCGTATGCCAAAGATGAAAAAGGTCATGGTCCGGCTTGGGCAAACTCTTTGTTTGAAGACAACGCCGAATTTGGTTTGGGTATGAGATTTTCTATCGACCAACAAACCTCTTTTGCCAAATCTTTGCTTGAAGGTTTGAAAGACAAGATTGGTGCCGAATTGGTTGAAAAAATCTTGAACAACCCGCAATCAACCGATGTTGAAATTGATGCTCAACGCGATAATGTTAAAGAATTGCGCGCTAAATTGGCTGGTATCAACACTGAAGAAGCTAAACACTTAGATAAGTTGGCTGACTACCTGATTAAGAAATCCGTCTGGATTTTGGGTGGTGACGGCTGGGCTTATGATATTGGCTTCGGCGGTTTGGATCATGCTATTGCCTCCGGCAAAAACATCAACATCTTGGTCATGGATACAGGTGTATATTCTAACACCGGTGGTCAACAATCTAAAGCTACCCCGATGGGTGCTTCTGCTAAGTTTGCCACAGCCGGTAAGTCTTTACCGAAGAAAGATTTGGGCATGATTGCCATGTCTTATGGTAATGTTTATGTTGCTCAAGTTGCCTTTGGTGCCAACGATGCACAAGTCATCAAAGCCATGAACGAAGCAGAAGCTTTTGATGGACCGTCAATCATCATTGCATACTCTCACTGTATTGCCCAAGGTTTCAACCTTGCAGATGGTTTGAGCCACCAAAAAGATGCTGTTGAAACAGGTTCTTGGCCGTTGTATCGTTACAATCCGGAAAACATTGCTCAAGGTAAAGCTCCGTTGATGCTTGACTCTAAAGCTCCGTCTAAACCTTTGTCTGACTATATGGCAAACGAAACACGTTTCCAAATTGTCAACAAAGCCAATCCGGAACGCTACGAGCACTTGCTCAACAAAGCTCAAGAAAACGTCAATGAAAAACGTTCTCTGTTAGAGCACATGTCTGAGTTCAAAGTTGAAGCCGGTGAATAATCGCTTTTAGCTTAGATTAGATACAAAAAAAACACTCTGACTTTTATGTCAGAGTGTTTTTTTTTGTGAATTTTATCCGATAACAATTCCTTTAACAAGAAACTCCTCATGCACTTGTTCCAAAAATTTATCAATCAGTTCTTGGTTGAATATATTTCCTGCGTTTGGTAAGCCTTCACCAACTTTTTCACCTTCAAGATTATAACCTGTAATTTCAATTTTGCGGCGATTACGCATTTGATAGATTTCTTGAGCATTAAAGCCTAAGCTTTCAAGCATATTGGGATACATATAAAAAGTATATCCTTTGGCTGCCAAATCATGCAGAAGAGCATAACTTGGAGCTGATGTCATTTTGCTTTCACTCAACGGTAATCTTTCATTTTCCCATGATTGTCTATTCATAGAATGCCAAGCAGATGCCAGAAGAATATCTATTTTATAACCGTCAAACTTTTCAGAAATAAATAAAGCCTCTTCTTGAGTAGTGGAGGGCGTTTCAAAAAACAGCAATTCATAATCAGAAAGAGCTAATCCAAGCTCTTGAGCTGCACGTAGAGAATATCCGGCGCTGGTGACAATTGCAATGCGCGGTCTTTCCAGAGCAGATAAACTCCGAGATGTTTGAATGATATGCTTGATTTCTGTAATATTTTCTTTGGTAGAGCGACTGGTTGAAGGTTGATGATTTTTTAAGATGAAAGGCAAAGCAAATCTTAATTCTACCATCATCTCTTCATAGTATTCATTCTCTGGTTTGGAAAATGATTGTCCCTTATTCGGTGCACCTCCAACAGTTAAAAACTCAGGGTAGTAACCAAAGTTTTTTTTGAAATAATGCATGACTAATGTAGCATATTTCACCGGACGAGGATTGCCTCCAAATAAAAGTATGGCATCAAATTCAGGGATATTATCCAGATTGAAACTTCTGATAGGTTCTAATCTTCCGGACATTGAGTTAAATGCCATTAAGGCACCATCATCTTGACGATACGTACACCATTTTTCAATTTGTTCAATTGCTTGAACATCTTTATCTGATATATTCATAACAAAAAAATTAAAAGTTAATAATAAAAATTATCGTTGCTAATATATTCAAAAGTTTAAAAGAATCAAGATAATTTTTATTATTTAAGCATTTCCACTGCTAAGAGATAAACGATTGATGTCTATGCCGCTTTCTTCTATGGCTTTTTGCCATTTTTTTTCATCTTTGGTCTTGAAGACAAGTTCCGTATCAGGGGTTATGATTAACCAACTGTTGTTTTTGATTTCATTTTCAAGTTGTTGCGGTGCCCAACTGGTATAGCCCAAAGCAATTAAATTTTCTTTTGGACCTATTCCAAAAGCTATATCTGAGATAATGTCTATTGAAGAAGAAATTGCAACATCTTCATTAATCAGCATTGTGTCTTTTTTGACATATTCGGTACTATGTAAAACAAATCCTCTTATTTTTTCCAACGGGCCACCTCTGTATAAGGCAATAGAATGCATATCTTTTAAGGGAGATATGGGTAACTGAAAAGCTAAGTCTGCAAAGGAAAATTCTTTGATTTTTTTATTTATGATAAAACCCATTGCTCCGTCATTGCTATGAGCGCAGACATAAATTAAAGTTTGGTTGAAAAAATCATCTGCACCCCCCGGCATTGAGGCAAGGCATTTCCCCGTGAGATATGTCAATTGAGTCTTTTGCATTTTTTCACCTCTTTTTATTTATAACTTAAAGCAACATCTTGTATCATATCATAAAATATAATAATATAATAGTAGATTTTCATTAGAAGCGATAAATAAATGCAAAAATTTTTTTATTTGGTTGTTTTTTTGAGCTCAATTTTGTTTTCTTGTGTTGCTTTTGCACAAGAAAATAAAACTGTTGCGCCTAATGCTTCTCAAGATAATTCAATTTATCGGCAAATTGAAAAAACATTGCGTAATTATGCTACCATTGAACAAGCTTATCCTGATGCAAAAATTGATACGGATTTTCTTGCAGATTTGGAAAAAATGTATCCTTTTTTATCTGAAGCTGAGTTAAGAGAAAAAGAAAACACTTTTCGTGCAAGAATTAAGTTTTATCGTTTTCTTAAGGGAAAATATTTAGAATATAAAGAAAAATTTTTGGTTCCTTCTGCGCCTGTGTTAGATTTGCCGGAAAGCCATTATGATTTGCAAAGAAATTATGATTATGTTGAATCAAAAGATGGAAAACCTGTTGTCATACAGGATTTTAAATCTGTTTTGAGCTATGGTATGAATAAACGTGATTTTGAGGCCATGGAGGCTTATCAAAAGAAAAAGTTTCGCGAAGCTAATTTTGCTTTTAAAGAAGAAACACAGCTTGTGGATTTATTGTCTGATTTGGAATGGGGAAAAATTCTTTTTTATGGGCTGATTTATGATAATCCGTTTACAGGAAAAAAAGGTATCGGAGAGTGGGTGAACCTTCCTCATGTGGCTGTGAGATTGCTTTCTTTGCAAAGTGAGGTGAATGATAATCATTTGAATTTTGCTTTGCATGTGTTTGTGAAGAAAAATTATGTGCTTTTGTGGAGTGAAGACAAACAAATTTTGCCCCCGAAATTTGATTTTTCAAAATCTCAAAATTTGAAAAATATTGAACCGATTATGCCCATTCCGCAAAGAATTGTTGACAAAACAGATGATAATATCATGGGCTTTATGAATGGTTTTGCTATTCCGATTAAAGCTGAGGTGGTGGATAAAACAAAACCGATTGTGCTTGACGCGCAAGTTGATTTTTCTGTGTGCGGAAATAATCAATGTCAAAAAGAGAATGTGAATCCCAGATTGCATTTGGATGTTGGCAAAAATAAAATAAATTCGGCTGTTTCTGCTTTTATATCAAAGGCTTATGACAATTTGCCAACACCAAAAAACAAAAATATCAAAATTCAGAAGGTCTTTATAAATGATGATGCTCAACCTTCTTTGATTGTTCAGTTTAAGACTAATACGACACCTGAAAAAATACAGATTTTTTTGGATGGTAAAAATGCTCATTTATTTAAAAGACCAAAAATAAGCATCAATGGAGATGAAGTTGTTGCTAGATTTGCCTTAAAAGACGTTTCTAAACAGCTTGTGGGTGAAAAAATAAGCGTGACTATATCTATTAACCCCTATGATAATATCAGAGATGAGTTTGTTATTGAAAAAAGCTCACTGCTTGATGTGAAAACGCACTGTTTATCTATAAGTTTGTTATTGATGGCTTTTATCGGCGGATTTATTCTTAACTTCATGCCATGCGTTTTTCCGGCTTTGTTTTTGAAGTTTTCAAGCCTTATTCGGTATGGCAAAATGTCTGAAGCTCAAATCAGAAAAAGTTTTGCTTATACTAGTATCGGAATTATGAGTGCTTTTGCTTTTTTGATTGTTTTGTTGATGGGGTTAAAATATTTTGGCGTTGCCATAGGTTGGGGAATGCAGTTCCAAAATCCATATTTTATTGTGGCGGTATGCTTTATTATGGTGTTGTTTATTGCTCATATCAATTCGTGGATTGATATATCCGTTCCGCAAATTGTTATAAATAAATTTAACCAAAAATTAAGCAAAATAAACAATGAAGATGTCTTAAATCTGTGTGCCGGATTTTTTATTGTATTGGTTGCTACACCATGTACGGCTCCTTATTTGGGAACAGCAATCGGTTTTGCTTTGGCTGGAGATTATTTTGATATTTTCTTAATCTTGAGTTTTGTCGGTTTAGGATTGGCTCTTCCTTATATTTTATTGTCTGTTTATCCTTATTTGGGATATTTTATGCCCAAGCCTGGGATGTGGATGGCAAAATGGAATTATTTAATGGTATTTTTGCTGTTTTTGACTTTGTGTTGGTTGATGTCTTTGTTGTTGGCTCAAACAAACTGGAATACAATAAAATGGGTGATTTTTTCCTTTTTTGTATTTTTATTTAGTTTATATTTCAGAAAATCTGTTTTGAATGTGATTGATAATCAAAATGAAGATGAATTTGTTAGAAACAGAGCTAAAAATATTTTTAAAAAAGTGATTTTATATTTTATGCTTGCTTTGGCTGTTGCGTGTTTTTATAAGGCAGATAAAGCCTTCAAAATCCACATGGCGGAAGTGGTTCTGACCAAAGAAGTGAAAATTGACCGCGCACAGATTGATGCTTATTTGAAAGAAGGGAATATTGTCATTGTGCGGGTGGGGGCGGATTGGTGTCTGACTTGCAAATTTAATGATGTGACGGTGTTTGACAATGCCAAAATTGAAGAATTGGCAAAGTTTTACAAAGTAAAATATATTGATGTAGACTGGACTGATTATGACCGCAAGGTATTAGAATTTATGCGCCAATATGGTCGTTCGGGCTTGCCGTTTTATATCATCTTCAGCCGCAGTGTGCCGGATGGAATGGTCTTGCCCGAGATTTTGACCGAAGACGAGTTGACCAAAGTGATTAAAGGCTTTGCGGATTAGGAAAAAATTAAAATTCGGGTAATGTTGCCGACAAAAATAAAATTTCTATTATCAGTAATGATGCGGCAATTAAAAGATATTGACCTTTTTCATATTGTTTTAGTTTGCTTGCGGCTTGTTGACCTAACTGCATCAAAAGAGTTATCAGATATGCGCCTCCACAAAGTAATTTGATGCTTTTATATATGAAATCTCCATGATAGGTGTTGTATGTATGTTCATCAGGCATAAAAAAGAATAAGCCCAAAACGAGGACTGATGTTAAGATTGCAAAGAAAAAGCTCCAGTAAAAAAATGATTTAATTTTTTGTAGCATGTGAGAATACCTTATAATTGTTTTTAGATATTCTCACATATTTTCATAATAGTCAATTATGGAAGCTTTTGTTCAAGTAAATTTATACATTTTCCTTTGTTTTCAAGCCCATATTGTAAACCTTTCCAGTTATTTTTTATATCTTTTTGACTATCTTTAAAAATATTTACCACACCATTATACCTTTTTCGAGCATTTGGACTTAATGTTTTTTTAGTTAAATCAATGGCTTCTTTATCAAGACCAATTCCCCAACCTGCAATAGCTTCTGCTTTTCCTCCTCGTCCAGCTAAGCAGCTCATATATTGATGTTTGTTTTCATCTGTAATTCTGTTATCGTTTAATTTGCTTATTTTTGAATATTCGCGATACCAATTAATTCCATTTTGTATGAAATTATTTTCCCTAGAAATGATTTTTTCTTCAGGATCTGCTTGTGCAATATATTGTATTAAATTCATTTTCCCTCCAATATGTTAAATAGTAAAAAAAATCCCTGTTTATGAGACAGGGCAAAAAAAATCACTTAAGACGCAATTATCCTAAGTGATAATATTGTATTTAGGATATTATTCCTATTTACAATAGCAAGTGAGTTGAAACATGCAGGCAGAAGATTATATTCGGACGATAAAAACTATTGGCACGGGGCTGTTTGCCTTTGTGGCTTATGGTTCAATATCACTCTTGAATTTCTTGGTCGTTTGGAATTTGTTGTCTTATCCTTTATGGGTAACGCTTTATAGCTTTTTTATCTATTTTTATTCTTATGAGCAAAAGAGAATTGCCAGCGTGCGCGAAGAGCCGGTTTTGATGGCTGTTCTGACCATTATCAATTTCGTCTTGATTTATATTTATGAGTTTTAATCTTTTTCTAAAAAGCTTTTGGCGGCATCGCGGGCGAGTTTGTCCACGCGCTCGTTTTCCGGATGTCCATTATGGCCTTTAACCCAAACCCATTTGATTTTGTGCTTGGGCAACAAGCTATCCAGTTCTTGCCAGAGTTCCAAATTTTTGACGGCGGATTTTTTATTGGTGGTGCGCCAGCCGTTTTTCTTCCAGTTCGGCATCCATTCATTGACGCCGTCCATCACATAACGGCTATCGGTATAAAGGGTGATTTCACATTCTCTTTTCAAGGCTTTGAGAGCCTCAATAACGGCGGTTAATTCCATGCGGTTGTTGGTGGTTTGCGCTTCGCCGCCGCTTAATTCTTTTTCGGTTTCGCCACAGCGCAAAATAACGCCCCAGCCACCGGCTCCGGGGTTGCCGGAGCAGGCTCCGTCGGTAAAAATTTCAATAGCCGTCATATCTTATCTATTCCATATTAATTAAAAATTCTGAGAAAAATTCGTTCAACAATTTGTCTGGGTTCTTACTGTTTCGCAAAGCCTTGGCAACAAAAGAACGCAGATTGTTTTTGGCAATATGCACGTCAAAGTCTTTGGGCGCACATTCATCGGCCCCGATCACGCCGTCTAAAACCAAATCATCTTCGGCAAAAGGAGAGAGGATAATATCCACGTTGCAGAATTTGAAAATGCCGCGGGGCGGAAGTCTTAACTCCGGCTTGGTTATCAAGTTGAGCTGATTTTCAATGCCGGGGATTGAGTCCATTTGATTGTAATTGGTAAAACGAATTTTGTTATATTCACTTCCGGTGCTGACCGTGCGGCAGGTTAAATAAATCTCTCTGGCAATGACATTACTGACGTTTTCGGCATGAATGGCAAAGCTGATTTTGACATATTTCTTGGGTGGATTTTTCATATTCAGCGGATAAATTAAATCTTCATCGGCATTATCCAAAACTTTGATTTGTTTATCGGCCAAAATCAATTCCACATTGGGTTGCGGGCGCTTGCCGAACATTCCTGCTATAACCGAATAAGGTGCGGGCACGTTGTTGGAGCCGGAGCGGATGTAAATGGCGCCGTTGGTGGTGGACATTAAAGGAGCCAAATCTGATTTTGGGATATAGGTGGCAATAAAACCATCGCCGTTTTTATCGCAACTGATGATGTGGTTTCTGACCTTGTTGTGGCTCGGAATAGTGCAGCCTGAGATGGCATTTTCCAGCCAGCTTAAAAAGCGGTGTACGTTTTTAACTTTAACTTTGGCCTTGGCAACATCGCCAATTTCATGATCGCGAGCACATTCCACACCCCAAATTATCACACCGCCTTCCGAGTTGCCAAAACCGGAAATGGCTTTAGATAAATTTTTGCGGTCGTCTCTGTGCAAAGTCACAAAGTTTTTGCCGACAGATACGGCTTGTTTGAAGTCCAAAAACAGCTCTTCGGTTTGTTGGTTGATGATAAATTCATCAATGGCATCTTCCCCGAAATAGATGAGCTTTTGAAAAATGTCTTCCGCGCGTGACATGGTTCTTCTCCCGCTTTGTCAGAGTTTGAAATTTACCTTTTCATACTCTACTTTTACATCCATAATCTTAATATTATCATAATGTGACTTTAATTGGTAGAGTAAATCTTGCACAAGATATTCCGGCGCTGAGGCTCCGGCAGTGATACCTATGGTTTGATATTCTTTTAACAAAGCCCAATCAAGCTCTGAAGCATCATCAATCAGTACGGCATTTTTAGCGCCATTTTTTAAGGCCACTTCTTTTAACTGTTTGGAGTTGGAAGAATTTTTTGAGCCGATGACAATTATCAAATCTGCAAGTTTTGCCATTTCTTTGACGGCCTTTTGGCGGTTGGTGGTGGCAAAACAAATGTCATCTTTGCGCATGGCGGAAATGCTCAGAAATTTTTGTTTTAATGCGGCAACAATCTCTTTGGTATCATCAACCGACAGAGTGGTTTGCGTGACAAAGCCGACTTTGCTTTCGGGGGTGATATTCAAAGTCTCAATATCTTCTTTAGAATTGATGATATGCAGTTTATTGTTGCTTGGAATTTGTCCGACAGTACCGATGATTTCGACATGATTTTTTTTGCCGATGACAATGATTTCCATATCTTCTTGATATAGTTTTTTGATTTGATTATGCACCTTGGCCACCAGAGGGCAGGTGGCATCAATGGTTTTGATGCCTAATTTAACTGTTTCATCAACCACACTTTGCGGAACGCCGTGCGCAGAGAAAATAAGCGGGCGGCTTTTATCTTGCATTTGTGCCAATTCATCTATAAAAATCACGCCTTTGTTTTTCAAGTCTTCTATCACATGTTTGTTATGAACAATTTCGTGACGAACATAAACAGGTGCGCCATAATCTTTTAACGCCTGTTCGACAATCTCGATAGCTCTTCTGACACCGGCACAAAAACCGCGCGGTTCGGCAATATAAACAGTCAAATCCTCACTCATGCTTTTACCTTTATTGCTTGGCACAATTCATCATAGGGCATATATTTATCAATTGCGCCCAAAAGTGTGTAAGTCGGCTTAGAAGAAAAGATTTTGCAAGCGGTGTTTTGAATGTCATCCAAAGATACTTGCTCTATCATCTCGACCATTTCTTCTACCGGAATAATGCGGTTGAAAATGAGCATTTGGCGCGCCAAAACTTCGGCAGAAGAGGAGCAACTTTCCAAGCCCATCAACATGCTGGCTTTGAGCTGAACTTTGGCACGTTGGAGTTCTTTTTCGGTTACTTTTTCTTGGCAAACTTTGCCCACTTCGGTTGCCACAACCGGCATTAATTCTTCCAACTCTTTTTTGCCGGTTCCGGCATAGATACCAAACAGACCGGTTTGAGTGTGAGCATTGGCAAAAGAATATACCGTATAAACCAAGCCTCTTTTTTCTCGGATTTCTTGGAACAAGCGAGAGGCCATGCCGCCACCTAATAACGTGGATAAAATTACGGTCGGATAGTAGCTCTTGCTTTCGTATTTTGTGGCTTCAAAACCAAGTAAAACATGGGCTTGCTCAATCTCTCTTTTTTCAATGAAAAAGCCGCCTTGATATTTTTGTTTTTCGGGAGTGAAAAAGGTTTTGGGCTGCAAAGAGCTCATGCGTTGTTCAACCATTTTGACAAAGGCATCATGCTCAATGTTGCCGACGGCGCAGGCAATCATATTCTCACCGGCATAGTTGGTGGAAATGTATTTGCGTAATGTATCACCATTAAAGCTTCTGACTTTTTCGGCCGGACCTAAAATGGTGCGCCCCAAAGCTTGGTTCGGGAAAGCGGCTTCTTGAAAGTAGTCAAAAATGATGTCATCAGGAGCATCAATGGTTTGTTTGATTTCTTGTACCACAACTTCTCTTTCTTTGACCAATTCGTCTTCAGGGAAGGTGGCATTTAACAAAATGTCGGCAATCACATCGGCAGCCAATTCGGCATCGGCTTTCAGCATTTTGGCATAGTAGGCCGTGAACTCGCGCGAGGTATAAGCATTCATTTGTCCGCCGACATCTTCAATCTCTTCGGAAATTTGCAGCGAGTTGCGCTTTTTTGTTCCCTTGAAGCAAGTGTGTTCAAAAAAGTGAGAGATGCCGTTCATGGCTTCTTGCTCATAAGCTGCACCGGTTTTTACCCACACACCTAAAGACACGCTTTCAAGATTAGAACGTGTGGAAGTGATTATTCTCAAACCGTTTTTTAAGGTGGTCATTTGCCATTGCATTTTTTTATTGCCTTACTTATCTAATTTGTTCTTGTTATTTTAAGTTAACTTATTATATATTTCTTAATAAATTAATTACGCAAGAAAAGAAAGGAAAATATTATGTCTGAGCGTCCACAAATTGCTATTGTTCTCGCCGGATGCGGCGTTTTTGACGGAAGTGAAATCCACGAAGCCGTTTTGACCATGCTCGCTGTTGACCAACAAGGTGCCGAATATCAATGCTTTGCGCCAAACACTTGGCAAGCCCGCACCATAGATCACTTTACCGGTCATGCCACAGCCATTGCCGGAGATGAGGATAATCGCAACGTGTTGGCCGAATCGGCACGTATTGCGCGCGGACAGATTAAAGACCTGCAAGAATTCAAAGCCAAAGATTATGATGCCATCATTTTCCCAGGTGGTTTCGGGGCGGCTCTCAACTTGAGCGATTTTGCCGTCAAAGGTGCTGATTGTGAAATTAACCACGAAGTGCGCCGCGCTTTGGAAGAAAGCTATGATGAAGGAATCGTTATCGGGGCAATGTGCATTGCGCCGACCGTGATTGCGCGCGTGTTGGGTAAACACCGTGTCAAACTCACTATCGGTAATGATACAAAAGTTGCCGCCGGTTTGAAAAAAATGGGTGCCGAACATGAAAACAAGGCCGCTACGGAAGTTTGTGTAGATGAAGAGCATAAGATTGTAACCACACCTTGCTACATGCTTGCCGGTTCTATCAAGCAGGTGGCTGAAGGAACGCATAATCTTGTAGAATCCGTCTTAGATTTGATTTAAAAAATTAAGCTCTCGCAAGAGGGCTTTTTTTATATCTATATACATTCTCTTAAGTTAATAAAAACTCTTGAAATCTTTTATAAAAGAGTAGATATTTCCGAAAAATGGATTACATTTATTTGCAGTTGTTTCTGAAATAATGAGGATTAATATGTTGTTTAATAAGAAATTTTTAACTCTGGCAGCCATGCTTTTGGTGTTGGCCGGATGTAAGCAAGAAAAATCACAAAATCAGCAAGCTATGCAGGCTCCGAAGGTTTCAGTTATTCAAGTGGAACCGCAAAATGTGCCTTTGAGTTTTGAATTTGCCGCTCGTGCACAGGGCTCCAAAGAGACTCAAGTTCGTGCTCAAGTCGGCGGAATTTTGCTCAAACGCAACTATGTGGAAGGTTCTCACGTAGAAGAGGGTAGTGTTCTTTTCCAAATTGACCCCAAACCTTATAAGGTTGCCTTAGACCAAGCCAAAGCTCGTTTGGCTCAGGCTGACGCTGAAGTTAAAAATGCCAAAATCCAATTAGAAAGAACCTTAAAACTCTTTAAGCAAGGTTATGCCAGCGAAAAAGCCAAAGATGATGCTCAGGCAAACTATGATGCCTTGCTTGCTAATAAAGAGTTGGCTCAGGCCGAAGTGGAAGGGGCTCAACTTAATTTGGACTATACAACCGTTACTGCGCCGATCAGCGGTTTGACAAGTATGGAAGTGCAATCGGAAGGAAGCCTCATTTCTACAACTGGCGATGCCGGTTTGCTCACTCATTTGACCCAAGTTGACCCGATTTATGTTATCTTTTCCGCTTCTGAGAACGAAGTTATGGCTTTGACTAATATGGTTGAAAGTGGAAAAGTTCAAAATCCTTATAATGATAGTGCTATTTATGCAAAAATCAAACTCGGTGATGGAAAAACTTATAAATATAACGGTCAAATCAACTTCATTAATCCGACTATTGATACTTCTACCGGTACGGTTAAACTCCGTGCGGTTTTCCCGAATCCGGATAAAATCATTCGTCCGGGACAATTCTTGCGTCTAGTTATGGAAGGATTAACCCGCCTTGATGCTTTAATCGTGCCGCAAGAGGCTGTTATGCAAGGTGCCAACGGGGCTTATGTTTATCGTGTTAATCCGCAAAATATCGTGGAAATGGTCAGCATCAATACCGGATTGTCTACCGAAAACGGCGGTTGGATTGTTGATACCGGTTTGAAAAAAGGTGATAAAGTCATCATCAGCAATTTGATGAAAATTCGTCCCGGTATGACCGTTACACCTGAAATAACAACCGATGACAACTTGGAAAAAGATGCCCAAGTGGAAGATTAAAAATAAAGGATAAAACCGATGTTTTCTAAATTTTTTATTGAAAGACCAATTTTTGCAACGGTTGTTTCTTTGATTATTGTGCTTTCCGGCTTGGTGGCTATGAAAGCCTTGCCGGTCGAGCAATATCCGAATATCGTACCGACGGAAATTCAGGTTTCGGCAACATACCCCGGTGCAACAGCCGAAGTGTTGGCTGATACCGTGGCTGCGCCTTTGGAACAAGAAATCAACGGCGTTAAGAATATGATTTATATGTATTCTAACGCAACATCTTCCGGTTATTTGACCTTGGGTGTGGTTTTTGATATCGGAACAGATCCGGATCAAGCGACTATTGACGTAAACAACAAAGTGCAGATGGCAACACCGAAACTTCCCTCAGAAGTAACTAAACAAGGTGTTACGGTAGAAGAAAAATCTAACTCTATCTTGCAGGTTATTGCCATGCGCTCTACCACTGATCAATATGATACGGTTTATGTTTCTAACTATGCTCTTTTGAACGTGTTGGATGAAATTAAACGTATTAAAGGTGTGGGTAGTGCATCGCTTTTTGCCAGCCAAGATTATTCTATGCGTATTTGGCTTTCTCCCGATAAATTAGCAGACCATAACCTCACACCGCAAGATGTGATTACTGCCGTTCAAGAGCAAAACTCTCAATATGCTGCCGGTCAGTTTGGTCAAGAGCCAATGGAAGAAATTCAACCTTATACTTATTCGGTGAACACCAAAGGTCGTTTGGTTGATGCCAAAGAGTTTGGTAATATCATTCTTTCTACCGATGAAGACGGTGCCATGCTTCGTTTGAAAGACGTGGCAAGAATTGAGCTCGGTGCGCAAGACTATAGCGTAAGCTCTCGTTTTAACGGTGAACCGGCGGTGGCTTTTGCAGTTTATTTGCAATCCGGAGCTAATGCTTTGGAAACAGCCGAAGCCGTTAAAGCCAAAATGGAAGAACTTGCTAAAAGTTTCCCGCAAGGTATTACCTATGATATTCCTTATGATACAACCTTGTTTGTGAATGTTTCCATTGAAGAGGTTATTCATACATTCTTCGAAGCCGTGGTTTTGGTTATTGCCGTGGTTTATCTCTTTTTGCAAAACTTCCGCGCAACCCTTATTCCGATTTTGGCCGTGCCGGTTTCTATTATCGGTGCGTTTGCCGGAATGTATATCTTGGGCTTTTCCATCAACTTGTTGACCTTGTTCGGTTTGATTTTGGCCATCGGTATTGTGGTGGACGATGCGATTATCGTGCTCGAGAACGTGGAACGTATTATGAGTGAAGAGGGGCTATCTCCTAAAGAAGCGGCCATCAAGGCTATGGAAGAAGTTTCCGGTCCGGTTGTTGCCGTGGCTTTGGTTTTGTCTTCCGTGTTCTTGCCGATTGCATTCTTGGGTGGTATGACCGGTGTTATGTATAAACAATTCTCGGTTACCATTGCCGTTTCCGTGTTGATTTCAGCGCTGGTGGCTCTGACCTTAACACCTTCTCTTTGCGCTCTTATCATCAAAAAAACGCATGGCAAAAAAGAGCCTATGGCTTTCTTTAAATGGTTTAACGTCTTTTTTGAAAAAGTTACCGCATGGTATATTCATGGTGTGGAATTTTTCTTAAAATGGCGCAAATTAGCTATTTTGAGCTTTATCGGTTTGATTTTTGCCATTATCGGAATGTTCAAAATTATTCCGACGGCTTTGGTGCCAAACGAAGATATGGGTAACCTCCTTATGGCTTATAATATGCCTGAAGCATCTTCACTACCCAGAACCGAAAAGTTCAGTTCCAAAATTGCCGATATGGTTAGAAGCAACCCCAATGTTTCTGACGTGTTGACGGTTAATGGTTTTAATATGTTGTCTTCCAGCCAAAACACCTATTCCGGTGTAAGTTTTATTACCCTTAAAAACTGGAACCAACGTCTGGAAGAAGACCAATCCGCCGATGCCTTATCAAAAACATTTACCGGTATTGGTATGAGCCAGCCGCAAGGTATTGCATTTGCCTTTAACTTGCCGCCGATTATGGGTATGAGTACAACGGGTGGTTTTGAAGCTTATATTCAAAACAAAACCGGTAAATCAACGCGTGAGTTGATGGCAAAAACACAAGAGTTTTTGAATGCAGCCAACAAGCGTCCCGAACTTTCTAACATTACCACAACTTTCTCTGTGAGTACACCTCAATATACCATTGATTTGGACAGAGAAAAGGCTATGGTTTTGAATGTGCCGATTAACAGTATTTATGCGGTTTTGCAATCTACATTCGGAAGTCTTTACATCAACGACTTTACCTATATGGGCAGAAACTTCCGCGTGACCTTGCAATCAGAATCAAAGTTCCGCAGAACACCTGATGATCTTCGTTATGTCTATGTTAAGTCCTCAAAAGGCGATTTGGTTCCGCTTTCAACTCTTATCCATGTTAAACGCGTAACCGGACCGGAACTTGTTAACCGCTTTAACATTTTCCCTGCTGCCAAAGTTATGGGTGACCCTGCCGAAGGATATTCTTCAGGTCAAGCTATTCAAGCCATGGAAGAAGTGGCAGAACAAGTTTTGGGTGATGAATACTCACTGTCTTGGATTGGTTCGGCTTTCCAAGAAAAATTGGCCGGCGGTGCATCTACCATGGCATTTGCGTTTGGTGTGATTATGATTTTCTTAATCCTTTCAGCGCAATATGAAAAATGGTCTTTGCCGATTGTGGTTATTTTGTCTGTGCCATTTGGTGTGTTTGGCGCTTTGCTCGCCACATGGATGCGTGGTATTCAGAACGATTTGTATTTCCAAGTTGGTTTGGTAACCTTGATTGGTTTGTCTGCTAAAAACGCCATTTTGATTGTGGAATTTGCCGTGATGAAAGTGCATGAAGGTTTGACCTATGCTCAGGCGGCTATTGAAGCAGCAAAACTTCGTTTCCGTCCGATTGTGATGACCTCTTTGGCCTTTACCTTTGGTGTATTGCCGTTGGCAATCTCAACAGGTGCCGGAGCGGCCAGCCGTCACTCAATCGGTACCGGTATGATTGGCGGTATGATTATGTCAACCTTCGTGGCGACTTTGTTTGTACCGATGATGTTTGCAATTATCGGAGAAGTGTTTGATGAAGAAAACATCAAGCTTCGCAAAATCAACAAACGTGCTGAGAAAAAAGGCAGACCAAAACTCAAACGCCAAATGCGTTAAAAACAAAAAAAACAGCAGGGATGAAAACCTGCTGTTTTTTTTGTTTCTTTTTTAGGCTTTGTCGGCGCAATAGCGAACATAGCCTTTTCCCAGACTATTATCTGCCAACAGATAAGATGAATCTGGATAGGAAATCGGAAGACCTCCCGCCTTTCTTAGGGCTTCATTCAAATATGGTTGGCACGCTTTGCACTCTTTAAATTCGGCTGTTGTCATCAAATGCCAAGCATAACTTTTAGGCAAGTTTGCTATGTAGTGTTGAGCATCATATTTTGAGCCTTTGTCTTGGGAACCATCAGAAAACAGAAGTTTACCGGAAGGAAGAACAACCCCGACATGAGGAATGATTTTGAAATGTTCTTCGTCCGTTGTTTCTTGCGCTTTGGTCTCTTCGATTTTTTCTTTAGCAACAGACAGCTCTTGTGCTTTGATGTCATAATGCTCCATTAACATTTGTATTAATTGAAGCACATCTGCTCGATTGAGAAAGAGTTTTATTAGATTAGCAATCTCTATATTTAATCTCTTGCGGTAAATATATCACCTTATTGTCTGATAAATCAAGATTATTTATTTGCAGGCTTTCTAAGTTAGGATATGCGCGAAAATCCGGTAATTGGTATTTTTCTTTTTGGGGTAAACCTAACATAAAATGCTTGATATCTTGAGGAAGTTTAATATCTTCTCCTTGTGGCATATTGGTACAATCTTTTATGGTGATTACATGGTTATGTAACATTTTGGAAACGCAGAAGCCTTCTAAAAATGGCGCAAATTTGCTCCATAGGATGTCAGAATCTTGCGGTATATAATCGGGTGTGAAAAATTTCAAGTTTCTTAAATCAGAGCAGAGTCTTTGTTGAAAAAGTTCATAAATATTATCGTTTTGGCAAAGATGAAAAATGGATTTTCTTATGGCGGAGACATAAAAATCTTCAATTTTTTTGTTTTGTTTACCCTTGACTTGGGCAATTTTTCCATCTTTAAATTCGATTGTTCCGTGCGGCAACCATTCGCCATCCGGTTCTATTGAGCGGAGGGAATAAATTTCGGTTTGTCCGTTTGCCACTTGTTTGTCATAACCGCCTTTGCCGACGCAATGGTCCATTTTGGCAGTTTCATAATCTAAGGCGGTTGCAGATTTTAATTTAACCAAAAGCAAATTTTCTTGCGGAAAAGTTAAAACAACTTCGGTATCTTTGCGGCTGTTTTTAATGTTATCGGGCAAAAGCTCGGTTGTGTCCTTGAGCTTGTCAAAATTGTCATTCACAAAGGCAAGAAGGTTTTGCCAATTATCAATGCTGTTGAGCAAGGTTTTGAAATGTCCGGCGGTTTTGACTTTTTCTGGATAACGCGCAATATAGGCGGCAACAAAATCTTTGATGTGCTGTGCTTGTTCATAAATTTCCGAATGACGGAGTTGCTCAGGATTAACAATTAAATCGCCGTTATCATCTGTTGGAAAATGAAGCGGGTTATTTTGGATGATTTCACTCGTCAGATATTTCTGAAAAAGAAAGCCGCTGCAAACGCAGATTTTGGCATCTTCACTCAGCATATTAAAATGGTCTGCCGCTTGCAATGCTTTAAGCTCTTTTACCAAAGTTTGCTTGTTTTGCTTGAGTTTATTTGCTTCCAAGCCGGCACGTTTTTTATCTTCGCATTCTCTAATCTTTTGAGCTTGAAGTTGAATCTGTTGATTCAAGACTTTGATTTTGTTTTGTAAATCAGCTTTGGCTTGATTGAGCTCCTTTCCGGAACTCATTAGGGCATAGTAATAGTTTCCGGTTTCAGCGAAAGCTTCACCGGTATACAATTCGCGCAAAACGCTTGTATATTCCCTAAAATTGGCAATTTTCATTTTATTTTTCTTGCTGAGGTAAGGTAATTTATAATATTTGGAAAATTTTGTCAATAATTAAGAGGATGTTTTTTTGTACTTGCGTTTTGGCAGATTTTTCTTTTATCTTTTATAAAAGAGGAGGAAAGATGGATAATATACAAAAGCAAATACCGCAAATCATATTGCTCTGCGGGTTTTTAGGTTTTGGTAAAACGACTTATGCTCAAAAATTGGCTTTGGAAAGGCCTGCCAAACTCTTTACTCATGATGAGATTATGAAAGAGCGTTTTGGGCGAAATCCCGATGATTTTGCCGCTAAATATAAAATCGTTGATGATTATATTCGCACGCAGACCAAACAAGCCGTGCAGAATGGCAAAAATGTGATTTTGGATTATGGCTTTTGGAGTAAAGGAAAACGTCAAGAATATTATCAATGGGCAAAGAAGCTGACACCTGACGTTGTTTTTCATGTTTTGGAATGTGATATGGCGCTTGCCAAGCAACGGGTGCTTAAGCGCACGCAAACAGATGATAACGCGCTTTATATTGATGAAAATTGCTTTGACACATTACTTAACCAATTTGAGCCGTTTGATGAAAAAGAAGGCTATCCGTTTGTATTAATCAAGGGATAAAAAATATTTTTAATAAGTTAAGAAGAATGTTATAAACTATTTGACAAGATTGATAAAAAGGCATAGATATATTTTGCGTTAGATGAATTTATTGCTTCGTCGTCTAATGGTAGGACAGCGGATTCTGACTCCGTCAATCTTGGTTCGAGTCCAGGCGAAGCAGCCATAAAAAAACTCTCCTGTAAAGGGGAGTTTTTTTATGGCTAAGGCAGAGCCCGACGAGAACCAAGATTTTGGTGGTTCATCGTCAAAGTATGGGGCAGAGAGTAAAAATTAAAAAAAAATATCATAATCAAAACACCAAAGTAGAAATAAATTAAGCACATAAAATCCGGACACGCAAGCGATAGTTTTCAAAATTTCTAAAACCGTACG
>CASFJL010000028.1 GCA_949295005.1 uncultured Pseudomonadota bacterium
GGCATTAGCAGTCCTCCAAAATAGGTTTGTGGTGAACTGATTATAATACTTTTTATAATCTTGAGTACTGCTTTTGCCCCAACCTTTGATGTAGAGCCATTTTGGTTCGGAGCGGATAGTTGTTGAAACGAGGAGCAATTTTTTTAGCTTTAGCTTAAAATTGTGCCGAAGTTGAAACTTACGACGCGAAAGGGGCCCGTTGCCAGATGTGGCAATGGGAATTTACAGTCCAGGCGAAGCAGCCATAAAAAAATCCTTAGTCGGTATGGACTAAGGATTTTTTTATGTTTTTTTTAGAGATTAGTCCTCATATAGCATTTCGGACATCAATTCTCTTTGTTCCATCATCTCAAGCAGTTTTTCTGCATTTTCGATAATGGAACGATTTTCTTCTATTCTTTTCTTCGCTAACTCCACGTCAATGCTAAGTTTCCCTGGAGTCATATCTTCGTTTTCTTCAACAAATATTTCATCTTCTTCCAACTCAGCTTCAGCATCTGTCAGAATAGATTCAACATCGTTTGAAGAAAAGTTCATAGTTTCTAATGCTCTGAAGTCGCCTTTAAGCAAGGCTTTTTTTACTTTACACATAATTTTTAATTTTTTTATTGTTAAACATTAGCAACCACGCCGGCTAAAGAAGTCCCCTTAAAAACAAGAGCTACACTTTAGTTAGTTCCTTAATAGTTGCCATAATTATTTTTTTGATAGACTCGTTATATCACATTTTATGTGTTGAAACAACAATTTTTTGTCTAAAAAATGAAAAAAGCCTCTAAAAAAGAGGCTTTAGGTGAAAAATCAATGACTTATTATAAATCGGCAATCACGCTCATAGAAATAATTTCATCCGGATTGCTGACCGCACCGTTTGAACCGGTACCTTTTTTAATCATATCAACAAATTCCATACCGGAAGTGACTTCACCCCAAACGGTGTATTGTCCGTTGAGCCAATCGCAATCATCAAAGCAGATGAAAAATTGGCTATCAGCCGAATCGGGGAACATAGAACGAGCCATGGAAACCGTGCCGCGTTTGTGTGGCATTTTGTTGAACTCGGCTTTGAGCTTTTGTCCGCTGCCGCCGGTACCATTGCCTAATGGGCAACCGGTTTGAGCCATAAAGCCTTCAATCACACGGTGAAACTTCAAACCATTGTAGAAACCTTGTCTGACCAGCTCTTTGATTCTTTTAACATGGTTTGGTGCAACATCTGGAAACATCTCAATAACCACATCACCGTCTTTTAATTTGAGCAGTAAAGCATTTTCAGGGTCTTTAACTTGGTAAGAATGTTTAATCTTTTTGGCTCTGGTTTTGCTGACACTCAATTTTTTTGTTTCTTCTTTGGGCAAACTCTTGGTTTTAGATTTTTCAAGTTTTTGAGTTTTAGCGTTTTTGAGTAATTTTTGTTCTTCTGTCATCTTTCTTGTCCTTTGTTTTATCATATCTATCTCATATATAGGTATGAAATTTTTGCTTTGCCACTATTTCTTACCAAAATTTAAAACAAAATCGACACGTTCTTCAGGTGTTAAGCCTTTGGGATAATAATGCTCAATGCGTTTTAACACGCCTTCAATGCCCAAACCATTGGCAATTTGAATGGCCAAGCCGGGGCGGGCGTTTAACTCAAGCATCATCGGACCTTTTTCGGCATCAAGCACAATATCGGCACCCAGATAGCCAAGACCAGTCATTTCATAAGCTTTAGCGCCAATCAGCAAATGTTCGCGCCAATAGGGAACGGAAATTTCACTTAACTTAGCATTGGTATCAGGGTGAAACTCAATCGGCAAATTGTTCATCACAGCTTTTAAGGCCGTTCCTTTGCTAATGTCCAAACCAACGCCGACGGCTCCTTGGTGCAAGTTAGCTCGACCACCCGAGGCTTTTGTGGCAAGTCGCATCATAGCCATTGCCGGATAACCCTTATAAACAATGATTCTCACATCGGGAATGCCTTGGTAGCTATAATCTTTGAAGATGTTACTAAAGTGTACCAACTCTTCAATGACGGCAACATCATATTGTCCGCCCAAGCTGTATAATCCACTCAAAATGTTGGAGATGTGCTTGTAAACATCATGAAAAGTAAGCGTTTCACCGGAGGCTTTAACAAAACAATCTTTGCTAAAAGACTTGATAACCAAAACACCTTTACCACCTGAACCGTGCGCCGGTTTAATCACAAAGTCTTTATTATCACCAATAACTTTGAGCAAGTCTTTTACCTCGTATTGGTGCTCTATCACGCCAATCAGGTGAGGGGTGGTGATGCCGTGTTGCTGTGCTAAGGTTTTGGTTTGAACCTTGTCATCCACCAGAGGATATAACTTTCTGTCATTATATTTGCTGATGAATTTATAATTGCGGCGGTTCATGCCCAAAACACCGGCTTTTCTCAAGCTGGACGGACTGGCAAAAGAAGAAAAAAAGTTCTTAAAAAACATCTTAATCCCTTTCGGCAATCGGAGAAAATCTTCTCAACTCGGTCAAGCGATAACCTGTGTATGTACCAAGCAACATCACAATGAACAAAATGACCAGATTTAATTCATTGAAGGCATACATAACGTGTCTTATCATCTCATTATTGATGACAAAATATGTAAGCAATGCGGCAATCAAGCTGTTGATAATTTCTTGACAAGCGTTTTTTGCGCCGTCTTCTTCCCATGTGATGGAAGCTCTTTCAATAATCCATGCCATAATGATGATGGGGAAAAAGGCAGCTGCAGATATCATATCCAGTTTGAATCTATAACCCAAAATGGTGAAGGTCTGCATAATCAAAATGACAAAAATTACAACAGCGGCAATTCTTGGAACGAGCAATAAGTTGAGTTTGGATAGAAGAGCACGCATAGACAAGCCAATGACCATAATCAAGCCAAAGCTGACCAATCCGGCCACTAATCCGGTTTTGACCAAAGACATGGCAAGTAACATTGGGGTAAACGTGCCCATGGTTTTGATACCGATAATGTTGCGCAGCAAAACCGTGATTAAAATGCCTAACGGGAAAATCATCAACCATTTTAACATATTTTGTTCTGCAACAGGCAGGTTGTAAATTGAATAATCAAACCAGCTTTTTTGTTTGGCAATGTCTGCTCTTTTTCCGGCCAAATTGATGGAAGAGGTGACAGATTTGATGACTGAGAATTTAACCACAGAATCTTCTCCGCCTTCAACATCTAATAAAGAATCTCCGCCACGTTGAAATAAAATGAAGTTTGCAGGGATACCAATTGAAGCATCTTTAACATTATAGGTTCTCCACTTGCCGTTAATATATGCTTCTAACATTAAGTCTGCAGAAAAGGCTTTTCTTCCTTCAACCAGCTTAACACCTCTGGCTGTGCGGGTTGGAATGTTTTTTATGGCTAAAAGATTGCGAATAGCTTCAATTGTGTCTTTGGTATTTTTTTTCAACGGAAGAAAGGCTAACACGTTTGCGTCAGGTGTTTTTTGGTTGAACAAACGAATGATTTGTTGAGCCTCATCTCCTTCTTGTTTTTTTGCCAATTTTAAGATTTCTTTGGCTGTGGCCATGGTTTGGTCATCAAAAAACGGTTGTGCCGGAGCTTTGGGCATTTTGTCTTTTACTTTGCCTTTAGCATCAATATTATCAAACAACATCACGCGATAATATATGTTTTGCATTCCTTCTTTGTTGGCCGGAGATGTTAAAACAACTTTGTTTGTGTCTTCTTTAATCTTTTTAATCTTATAGCCTTCAGCCACAACGTCTTGTTCCAAAATTTTGAAATTGTTGCTTTGGGAAGGTGTAGTTAAAGAAACTTTTATTGGTTCTCCCGTAGGCATAAAACTTACATGGGCTTCAATTGTCCAAACATCAGAAACTTGTTTGGGAGAAAAACTAAAGCCCCAATATCTTATTTTATAATAAATACTATATGCCGCAAAAGTGATAGATATAATTAAGAAAAATGTTAAGACTCGGCGAACCGTAAAAAAGTTTTTCCACATAAGTTAGTTCTTTCTTTATTTATATTGTATAATTATCTTAAAGTATTGGCAACGGAAGTATCAACAATTGCTCTTCCGGTTAAAATATTGCGCCCGATTAAAGCCTGATATTCAAACTTGTCTCTTTTAGCTAAAGAAAAATTGGCCTTGAAACTCTCATTGCCAAATTTTACGTTCATTTCAACAACAGGGCGTCTTTCTGTGACGTGAATACGCTTGATGTTGGTGTGGCGAATGATTTTCTTTTTAAAATTTTGTTTTTCGCCTGTTTCACGGTTGATAATATCAAAAGAAATCCATTTTTCTCCGTCTCTTTCAAAATATTTTATATTATCTGCATCAAGAGCGGATTGTTCGGCTCCGGTATCAATGCGGGCGCTGATTGGTGTTTTCATCGGAGCAAAATAAATCGGTTCAATTTCACCGATAATTTGCATACGGTTAATGCGAGTTGTTTTTGGGGTTTCAATGGTGGGTTTAATTAATGGTGGTTCTTGGACATTTGTTTGAGAGCACGCTGTTAACATTATAAGAGCGGCAAGTCCATGAAAATAAGTCATTTTAATCATATTTACTATCTTTAAATGTTGAATTTGTTTTATGTATTTAGATATAAAACAGCTGATTTGTAAAGTTAAATTTTGATTTTGTTCTTTATCTTTTGGTATGTAAAAAATATAAAAAACTTGACTTTTGTCTAAAAAAGAATATTTTTTAGTCTTCAAATTTATGGATATGTTTAATTTTTATATGTTATTACTATGAAAATAGATGATTTATTCTTAAAAAATCAGGATGTTGTCCTTTATCCTGAGGATTTTAGAGAGCTTTTAATAGCTTATGGTTGTGGTATTTTAAATGGCTATAAACTAGGAAAAATTTATTTTGTTGAAACAACAGATCCGGATTTTATACATTTTCCGGTTGTGTTGATGGAATTATATTCTGAGCAAGATGAAAAAGAGCTGTTGGGCTATTTTTCCTATGTTTTGTCTACGCAGGAAATTAGAATTTTGCCGGCAACGATTCACTTCCATATTCTTAATACGGGAGATGTGGCGCAAAAAGTTTCTATTAAATTAGCAGACGGTTTGCGTGAAGGCAAAGTGGCTATGGTTAAAAAACAATTGGCACTTCGCTTCAGAAAAGAAAAAAAGAGTACCTGTTAAAGGTACTCTTTTTTTTAGTTACAAACTCTGGTAGAGGTTTTTTACCTCTTGCAACATCAGCTTTTCATCTTTTGTTGCGTCTTCGAGTTCAAGGAGCTTGTCAATCTCTCTTAATATCTCTTGTTTAAGATATTCTCTTTGGCAGATTGTTTGGGCAAATCTGGTCAAAAGAGAAGAAACCTCAACAGAAATATAGCCGCCGCGGACCAACTCAAGTAATAACACCGTGTCCAGATAACCTTGTTTTAAGAGCTCGGCAACAAATGCGCTTGCTTGCTCTTTAATCAGCTGCTTTCTGAAACGAAATGCCATGATTATCAAACCATTCATCTGATCGCGGTATTCTTCATACCATTCGGTTTTGAAGAAGTTTGAGATGATCAGGCAATCTTCCTTGTCAACAAACTCATTTAAATCTCTCTTCTGCGTGAGAAAAGAGGTGAGTGTGTTTAAGGTCTTGATGTTGACAGCCTTTTTTGAGCCGGCTTGCTGGATTTCCGGCAGTTTCTGAGAAAAGTAATCTTTCAGCTTTAAGCGATTGCTGAGATTTTTACTTTTCTTTTGATAGCTTCCAACAAGAAGAGTGATGAGCTTATCTCTTCTTTCTGGAAAGAACTCTTGTATCAGTTCTTTTTTCTCATCAAAAGAAATGGTTTTGTCTCTGGCAATGATATTTACTGAAATATCTTCTGCTTCTTCACCGGAGAAATTGCGAATCACTTGAGCGACCTTACCTCTTACAGGTAGGTTTCCAATTGTTTCAAAAAACTGTTTCTTTTCCATGTTTAGATGTTTTTTTGATAGTTATTAAGTTTATTATTGAACTCTGAGGCCAAAGCCTTGTATTCTGGCACACGTGTCAAACCAAGGGCGAGAACCACTTCATATAGACACTTTTGCGTAGCCTTGAAATTTTTGAGAGAAGAGAAAATCTTTTTTAATTTATCTTCTTCTTCCAAGGACATATGCTTGGTCTGTTCCAACTTGATAACTATTTCTCTAAGAAACATGTTTTCTGCAACAATCGGAGATACCTCAACGGCACCGTTTTCTAATTTTTTATTATCCATAGCTTTATTTTTTTATGCAGATTTGAACTTTTTGATTCCTCTCTGCGTTATTAATAATATATAAATTGTAATAAATTTATTTGATGATAGACAAAAAATTCTTGTGTGACAAGTTTTTTTATGCTTTTTATTATAAAAAGTTTATTATCAATAATAAGTGAAAACATTTTTTATAGTAAAGGTTGCAAAATTATGCCTAAATATATGAAATATGGAGTTATTACTTGTATTATATTTGGAGTCGGATTCTTACTCTTTGCTCCAAACGGAAAAAAAGATGAATATGTTACGCAAAAGCTTTCTAAAGGTAATATTATTGAAAAAGTGACTGCGTCAGGAATTATTAACCCGATTTCTACCATTAATATCGGTACACAGGTTTCAGGTACAATTTCTGAAATTTATGTGGATTATAACTCAAAAGTGACCAAAAATCAGATTTTGGCGCAGATTGATCCGGCCTTGTTTGAGGCTACCGTTGCGCAAAAACAAGCTGCACTTGATATTGCCAAAGCTCAGGTTGATGTGGTTAAAAATGACATCACTTACTATAAAAAACATCTTGCTCGTATTAAAAAGCTCAATAAATCTCGTTATTCTGCCGATGCAGAATTGGAAGCTGCCGAACGTGATTATGATAACTCGGTTGCGCAACTTGCTTTGCAAGAGGCTCAGGTTAAACAAGCTGAGGCTGCCTTAAACTCTGCTTTGATTGACTTAAACTATACCAAGATTGTTTCTCCGGTAGATGGAATTGTTGTCTCTAAAGAAGTGGAGGTTGGCCAAACCGTTGCCGCCAGCTTCCAAACGCCAACGCTTGTTACCGTGGCTGAAGATTTGACCAAAATGCAAATTGAGGCTTCTGTGGTTGAGGCTGATATTGCAAAGGTTAAAAATGGTCAGAAAGTTGATTTTAGTGTGGATAGCTACCCTGATGAAATTTTTCATGGTATTGTGACCCAAGTGCGCAATCAGGCCATTACAACCTCAAATGTTGTAACTTATGAAGTGATTATTGAAATTGATAATAAAGATTTGAAGCTCAAACCCGGAATGACCGCAAATGTTGAAGTGATTACCTCTAATAAAGAAGATGTCTTTTTGGTTTCTAATAAAGCATTGCGCTTTTATATGACTGATGAAAACGGTAGTTCTTCCAAACGCTATAAAGACAAGGGAATTTGGGTTTTGCGCCAAGGTCATCCGGTTCGCATAACCGTTAAAACAGGGGTGAGCGATGATAACCATACCGAAGTTTCTTCCAATGATTTGCGCGTTGGTGATGAGGTGATTTTGGAAAATAAAAGCACGGCTGAACTTGCCCGTCAAACAAAATTAAGGATGCCAAGATAATGCCTTTGATTGAACTGAAAAATATTGTCAAATCTTATCCTCTGGATGGATTTAACCTTAAAATCCTTAAAGGTATTTCTTTGGAAATTAATCAGGGTGAATTTGTGGCAATTATGGGACCATCTGGGTCCGGAAAATCTACACTCATGAATATTTTGGGTTGCTTGGATAAGCCAACTTCCGGTAAATATGCCCTCGATGGCGTGAATGTGGAAAAAATGACCAATGACCAATTGGCAGAAATTCGCAATAAAAAAATTGGCTTTGTTTTTCAGGGATTTAATCTTCTTTCTCGCACAACCGCCATTGAAAATGTTGAACTTCCGATGATTTATGCCGGTGTGCCGGATGAAGAACGCTTTGAGCGTGCGCAAAAAGCCTTAAAAAGCGTGGGGCTTAAAGAAAGAATGCATCATATGCCGAATCAGCTTTCAGGTGGACAACAGCAACGTGTGGCTATTGCCAGAGCCATTGTTAATGATGCACCAATCATTTTTGCTGATGAGCCGACCGGTAATTTGGATACAAAAATGAGTGTGGAAATTATGGATTTGTTTACCAAGCTCAATAAAGAAATGGGACGTACAATCATTTTGGTAACGCACGAAGAAGATATTGCTCTTTTTGCAGACAGAATCATTAAAATTGTGGATGGAGAAATCCATTCTGATGAAAAAGTCAAAAAGAAAAAGCAAGTTCAAAAAGATTTGTTTGCCGGAGAATAATCATGATACAGCTTAAAACTATTTTCAGTATTGCTCTGCGTGCCATTAAAGCAAATAAAATGCGTTCTGTTTTGACAAGTCTTGGCATTATTATCGGAGTGGCTGCCGTGATTGTGATGCTTTCTATCGGGCATGGAGCGCAAATATCTATCAAACAAGATATGCAAAGCATTGGTTCTAACATTATGATTATTCGCTCTGGTGTTGCCACATCAAGCGGTGCTAGAGGCGGGCATGGTTCTCAGCCAACTATGAAAAAATCTGACGGTGATGCCATCCAACAACGTATTGCCAAAATTCGTCTGGCGGCTCCTGTTTTGGAAGAAACAACTCAAATTGTTTATGGTAATGCAAACTGGTCAACAGGTGTTACCGGAACGGATATCAGATATTTTCAAATTAAAGAATGGAACTTGGCTTATGGACGTTATTTTAATGCCTCAGATACCAAAAACGCAACCAAAAATGCCATTCTTGGTCAAACGGTTGTTAACGAGCTTTTTGGTGATGTTGACCCATTGGGCAGAACAATCCGAATTAAGGGAATTCCGTTCCAAGTGATTGGTGTTTTGGAAGAAAGAGGGCAGAGCACAATGGGACAAGATCAAGATGATGTTGTCTTTATTCCGATTACCACAGCGCAGAAAAAAGTGATGGGTATTCAGTTTCCTGACCAAGTAAAAATGATTATGCTCCAAGCCATAGATGCTCAAAGCACATATACTTCGCAAGAAGAAATCAGAGAACTTTTGCGCCAACGTCATAACTTGGGCGCCAATAAGGAAGATGACTTTGTTATCCGCAACCTGACGCAAATGATGGAGATGATGGAAAATTCCACTAAAGTTATGACCATTCTTTTAGGCTCAATTGCCGGAATTTCTTTGCTTGTCGGTGGTATTGGCATTATGAATATTATGCTTGTGTCCGTAACAGAAAGAACGCGTGAAATTGGTATCCGTATGGCCATTGGTGCAAAAGCATGGGACATTCGTTTGCAATTTTTAACCGAGGCAATGGTGCTTTCTTTATTAGGCGGGTTGATTGGTATTGTGATTGGTTTGTTTGCGGTGTCTTTGGTTTCTGCTTTTTCAAGTTTTAAGGCCGTACCAACACTTATGTACATCTTGTTGCCGTTTTCTTTTTCCGGCATTGTCGGGCTCTTCTTCGGGCTTTATCCGGCATACAAAGCGTCGTTGTTAAATCCTATTAATGCACTCCGCTATGAATAAAATTGTTTCTACGGGGAACTAATACAGAAACTGCGAATAAAATTTTCAATCATTTACTCATATGTAAACTCTTTCAAATTTTTTCTGGTTTCTTATTATTTCCCTCGTATAAACAATTTTCTTATCTATTGTTTTTACAATTTTCCTTAAATCTTATTATCTTTCTCATATAAAAAACTAACTTCAAAATTTTTCTTTCCTTATTGTCATGCTGAATTTATTTCAGCATCTCAAGCTGAAGCCAGCTTGACCGCATCAGTCAGATTGCCGCGTTGGCGGTGCCTTAAAGCCGCAATGCTCTCTTTGTGCAAGGCGTGTCTTTTGTGCTTTGTTCAAAAAAATATTTGCTTTTTTCTTTATTATCTCTACAATGGCTCTTGCAGATTAGAGATAGTCTGTGGTGTCTGAAAAACACGTCACAAAAAAATCCACCTTTGGTGGAGTGCTCGATATAAGCCTGTTTACAGGGCGAATAAGAGTGACTGATTTTGTGCAGTTTTTCAGCTCCACCGCCTTGAGGTTTCTCCTCTCGGCGGTTTTTTCAAGCTGAGCCAGCTTGACCGCATCAGTCAGATTGCCTATCTGTCTGAGCCTTGAAGCCGCGATGCTTTTTTCTTTCTTAGCGGAGCGAATGTGCTTTGAACACAAAGAATTTGAAAAGGAGTTGAAATATGCTAAACAAAAAACAAGCAAAAGAAAATCTTAAACAAACACGTCTTAACCTTGCCGAGCAAATTACATCCTTAAGACGTTTGCATAAAATGACTATTCTAGATTTGGCCACACAAACCGGCGTTTCTTCTGCATATATTGAAAAATTGGAACTTGGATTAGCAGAAGTCCATATTGGCAATCTGCACCAAATTGCACGGGCTTTTGATATGAAAATTGATGTTTCTTTAGAAGCTCATTGCTAATATAAAAAAGGCACTGTTTTTTTTAACAGTGCCTTTCTTTGAATTTATTTTTTTATTTATTCAAAAACTTTTCTGCTTCCAAAGAGGCAATGCAGCCAGAACCTGCCGCTACAACAGCTTGACGGAAGTTTGGATTTTGAACATCTCCTGCGGCAAATACACCTTCTATATTGGTTTGGCAGCTATTCGGTTTGGTTATCAAATAGCCTTCTTCATTGATATCCAAAATGCCTTTGAACAAATCTGTGTTGGGGTGGTGACCAATGGCAATGAAAATGCCGTCAACTTTAATTTCTTTTTTCTCTCCGGTTTTAACATTTTTCAAAATAGCACCGGTAACGCCTTTGGGCATTTCTCCCAAAACTTCATCAACAACGCTATTCCATTCCACGTTGATTTTTTCATTTTTCAAAACGCGTTCTTGCATCACTTTGTCTGCACGCAATTCATCTCGACGGTGGATGAGGGTAACAGATTTTGCAATGTTCGATAAATATAAAGCCTCATCAGCAGCCGTATTTCCGCCACCAACAACAGCCACGTCTTTCCCACGATAGAAAAATCCGTCACAAGTTGCACAGCCGGATACGCCAAAGCCTAAAAACTTTTTCTCACTTTCTAAGCCAAGCCAACGAGCTGTCGCACCGGTGGCAATAATGACACAATCTGCAATAAAAGTGTTGCCGTTTTCAGATGTGCAAACAAACGGACGAGAACTAAAGTCAACATGGCGGATGAGGTCTGTTATTAATTCTACTCCTACATTTTGAGCTTGTTGTTTCATGCGTTGCATTAAATCTAACCCGCCGATTGGTTCCGGAAAACCGGGGAAGTTTTCAATCTCTGTTGTGATGGTTAATTGTCCGCCTTCCTGATTGCCGGAAACCAAAATTGGTTTTAAACCGGAACGAGCAGCATAAATGCCCGCCGTATAACCTGCCGGACCAGAGCCGATGATTAACATTTTGGTCTTATATTCTGTCATTATGTTTTCTCCACATTTTTTATTATTGCGCTTAAAATAATGTTTTTAATCATCTTTGGCAAGTGTTATATCCAAGTTATAAAAAACAGGCTAAACATTTGCTGTTTAACCTGTTTTTTTTCAAATTAATCTTTCTTGTATGGCAATGATAATATCTTGAACTTTTTGCCATTTTTGGTATTCAGTTCTCTCAAACATAATCTGAAACTGTTTGTTTATTTCATTGACCAAAATTTTTTTATCAAATTCATCCATGCCCAAATCATTTTCAAGATATGAATCTATTTTTATTTGTTCTGGAAATTTTTTGAAAAGCAAAATTTTTTGAATGATTTCTAATAATTTTTGTGTTTCCATATTCTTAATATTTAATAATTGATTTTGGTGTGATTATAAAAATTTGGAACATCAAGTCAAGAAGTATAAAAAAATCATCAGATTTCTCTGATGATTTTTTATCAACTAAATATAATCAATTTCTAATATTTCAAAAGATTTTTTTCCACCGGGGGCCATGTATTCGGCAATATCGCCAACTTCTTTGCCAATTAAAGCTTTGGCTAAAGGAGATGATAATGAAATTTTGTTTCTGTCAATATCAGCTTCATAATCACCGACAATTTGATATTTTTTCTCATCATCAGTATCTTCATCGGCAACCAAAACAGTAGCACCAAAACGAACAACATCACATTTACTTTCTTTGGGGTCAATAACTTGTGCTCGGCTGATAACCGCTTCCAAGTCTTGAATGCGTCCTTCAATAAAGCTTTGTTTTTCTTTGGCAGCAGAATATTCGGCATTCTCTGACAAGTCACCATGAGAACGTGCTTCTGCAATGGCGGCTATGATATTTGGGCGTTCAACGGCTTTTAAGTTTTTTAATTCTTCTTCAAGCTCGATAAAACCCTGTTTGGTCAAAGGGAACTTTTCCATCTTACTTACCTCAACTAAAATTACTGATTAAAAACTTTTTTTGATAAAATAAAATTAAACTGCGATGGAAACCATCACAGCTCATTTATATCTCTTGTAATCAGAATATAATGTATTTATATCCATATTGCAAGTGTTTTTGTAAATTAGCTTTTTTTCTGGGGGTAATTTATAATATATATGTACAAAATATCAGTGCGTGTTAACATAATTTTGTTTTGAATTATATGGAGGATTGTGATGAAAAAAGTTCTTATGGCTAGTTTGAGTGCTGCTTTCCTTCTGGCTTCTGCCAATGTTTATGCTATTGACAGTACCGGTTGTGGTTTGGGTTCTATGGCTTGGCGTGGTCAAAGCGGTATTGCACCGCAAGTTTTGGCTGCAACAACCAACGGTTTGTTCTTTAACCAAACTTTCGGTATTACCTTTGGTACTTCCGGTTGTGATCCGAACGGTCGTGTAACAGGCGGTACGGGTAGAATGGTTTTGGCTTTTATGGAAAATAATATGGAGCAATATGCTCTTGATGCTTCTGCCGGTCGTGGTGAAACCATTGATACTTTAGCTGGTATCTTAAATATGGATAGCGCTAAACTCGGCGAAATTTCTAAACAAAATTTTGCTTATATGTTTGACAACCAAAATGTTGATGCTGTTAATGTGACATTGAAACTTTTGGAAATTACCCAAGCATAGTTTTATTTTGATAAGGTTCAAGGCTTTTTTGTGTCTTGAACCTTTTTTTATTTGCGGTTTTTGATGAAAAAGTTTTGGCTTTCTTTATTTATCTTTTTATCTTTGACAAATGTTGCTTTGGCACAAGTTGAAAACTCTTTGTCTTGGCTTGCTTTGGTGCATTATCAAAAAGATGGAGATAAATATCAAAGCACAATAGATTCAGAAACATTTTTTTTAGCTCAAGACGGCAAAACAAACCCTAAAGCCGAACTGCAAGCTACCATTAATCTTTTTGAAAATACCAAAGATACGGAAAAGAAATGTCTTTTTCCCGCGCGTTATAAATTTTTGCAAAAAAACGGTCTTGTTTCCAAACCTTTTCCAAAATGCAAAGATTTAGAACAATTTTATGATGATTTGCGCCCCGCCGGTGTGACACTTTTGTTTACAGATGCCTATATGAATAATCCGTCTTCACTTTTTGGGCATACACTTATCAGAATCGATACTGCGCGTAAGGGGACCCAGCTCCTTGCGCATGGGGCAAACTATGGTGCGTTTACCGCAGGGCAAGAAAACAGCGTGCTTTTTGCCGTTTGGGGTTTGACCGGAGGATATTTCGGTGGTTTTACCGTTAAACCATATTATGACATCATCAATACTTATAATAATATTGAAAACCGAGATATATGGGAATTTAATCTCAATTTTACTCCGGAAGAGTTAGACTTTTTTGTGGCGCATCTTTGGGAAGTGGGGCACACACAAACCAGATATTATTTCTTTACGCAGAATTGTTCTTATATGTTGATGGAAGTGCTAGATGCCGTGCGCCCGTCTATGCAACTCTCTCAACAATTTCCGGTGCAGACTATTCCTCTTGATACCATAAAAGCGGTGTTACAATGTCAAGGCTTGGTTAAAGATATTAACTATCGTCCGTCACGTCAGGCAAAAATCAAACATCGCTACAAGATGATGAATGACAAGCAAAAGGAACAATATTTAGAAATTATTCATGAGCAGGAATATGATTTGAGAGGCTTATCTGAAGCTGAAAAAGCAGATGTTTTAGAAACGGCTTATCAATTTGTGCAGTATCAATATGTGGCAAAAAACTTAGAACTTGATGAATATAGAAAACAAAGTTTCAAACTTTTAATGGCACGCAACAAAGTGACCGAGCAGGGGAGTATTGCCGAGCTTGACAAAGGTAAAGAGCCGTATCTTACTCATGATTCAATCCGTGCCGAAGTTGGTATGGGGTTTAGAAACGGAGAGGCTTTTCAAGAAATATCATATCGGCCGGCGTATCATTCTTTGACTGATGATAATTACGGATTTTTGCGTGGAGCGGAAATTAATTTTTTGAATGCAAAGTTTAGACATTATGATGAGCAAAACAAAACCGTATTGCAACAGTTTGATATATTGGGAATAAAATCCATTTCTCCAATGGATGCCATGTTTAAGCCTTTTTCTTATGAAATTAAATGGGACGTGGCCAGAGAATATAATCCTGATACGGAAGATGAGGGCTATGTCACCCACTTAAAAGTTGGAACAGGTGCAAGCTATGCCGTTACCGATGAAATTTGGACTTATGCGCAGCTTAACAGCTATGTGGCATATGGTGGATTTTTGCCAGACAATGCTTATCTTGGCTTAGGTGGTGCTATCGGTATTTATGCTGATTTTGATAAATGGCGTGTGCTTAGTGAGGCAGAGCAAATTTATGCCACCGATAAGTTTGGCGAAAAGACCAAAATCAATGTTGAAAGTGCTTATACGCTTAATCGAAATAATGCTTTGGCTTTGCGCTATTCTAAAGAATGGCGTAGCGGTAAAGATATGGAAGAAAGTTTATTATCTTGGCGACATTATTTTTAGATAATTTGCCTTGCAATTTTAAGACCAAGTGTTTATTCTCTAATCAATTGTATATTTAAGGAGAAAAAAGATGTTAAGAGATGATTTGCAAAATGCATTAAAGGAATCTATGAAAAATAAAGATATGACAACTGTTTCTGCCGTTCGTTTGATTATTGCCGGCATGAAAGAAAAAGACGTTGATGCCAGAGGTCGCGGTCAAGAAAAAGCAACTGATACAGAATTGTTGTCTATGATGCAAGGTATGATTAAACAACGTAAAGATTCAATCAAAATGTATTTGGACGGCAATCGTCAAGATTTGGCTGATAAAGAACAATCTGAAATTAATGTTATTGAAAGATTTTTGCCAAAACAATTAAGCGGTGCCGATATGGAAAACGCCATTAAAGCCATTATTGCCGAAACAGGTGCTCAATCTATGAAAGATATGGGTAAAGTTATGGGCGCATTGAAGGCAAAGTATGCCGGTCAAATGGATATGGGTGCTGCTAACGGCATGATTAAAAACTTGCTCGGTTAATTTATTTGTTTCCTACATAAATGGCAGATTTACAAAAATTTTGCGATGAGCTTAGAGCTAAAGTGTCGATTGTTGATGTGGTTGGCGCTAAAGTTAAGCTCATTCGCAAAGGAAGAGAATATCAGGCTTGTTGTCCGTTTCATAATGAAAAGACACCGTCTTTTACCGTAAATGAAAGCAAAGGTTTTTATCATTGCTTTGGTTGCGGTGCGCATGGTGATATTATAAAATTTGAGATGGATGCCAATAATCTGTCATTTATGGAAGCTATTGAAAAGCTGGCTGAAAAAGCCGGCTTGCAAGTGCCTAGAGATTCTTATGTCAAACCCGAAGAAGTGGAAAAGCGTAATTCTCTTTATGATATTATGGAACTTGCTTGTAAGTTTTTTGAAAAATCTTTGCGTATGCCTGAGGGTATAAGAGCGCTGGATTATCTTTCTCATCGTGGGTTTGGCGATGATATTATTCAAAAATTTCGTTTAGGTTATGCGCCTAATAATAACGGCTTGAAAACTTATCTATCCTCAAAAGGGGTGAATGATAAGGAAATGAACGAGCTTGGTCTTTTGACCATTCCTGAAGATAAAACACGTCGTCCGCATGACTTTTTCCGTGATAGGGTAATGATTCCGATTATGGATAAACGCGGTAAGGTGATTGCTTTTGGCGGACGTATTATGGGAGACGGGCAGCCCAAATATCTTAACTCTCCGGAAACGCCGATTTTTAATAAACGTCGTATCCTTTATAACCTTAATTATGCCAAAGATGCCGGATATCAGGAGAAAAAACTCATAATCTGTGAAGGATATATGGATGTTATCGGTATGGATAAATATGGCATTCATTATGCCGTGGCTCCTTTAGGAACGGCTTTGACCGAAGACCAAATTCAAGAGGCTTGGCGTGTGGTTGATGTGCCGACTTGTTGCTTTGACGGAGATTTAGCCGGACGCAGAGCTGCGGTGCGTTCAGTTGATAGGGTTTTGCCGATTTTGAAGGCAGGGAACTCTTTGCAATATGTTTTTTTAGAGGGCGCCAAAGATCCTGATGAATTTTTAAAAACACTCGGACGAGAGGCTTTTGATAAAGTAATATCTGAAGTTGTGCCGCTTAAGGATTTGTTATGGCAGAAAAATATTGAAGGTAGAGAAACCTCAACTCCTGAGCAAAAAGCTTTGGTGGAAAAAAATATTAAAGAAGAAGTAGCCAAAATTACCGATGAAACGGTGCGCAATTATTATATTCAAGAAATGCAAGACAAAATTTATAACGAGTTGGGCAAGGGGGCAAGCTGGCGCAAAAGACAAAAAGCCATGCAAGAACAAAGTGAAACAAGATCACAATCTTATGTTGCTCCGCAATATTCTAAAAAATATGCGCCTCGTCAGAATTTTATTGAGAAAAAATCTGTATATGCGCATCAGGCGAGCTTAGCCACATCTAAAGTTGATTTGGATGAGTTGGTTGCAAAATATGTTATTTCTGCTTTGGTTTTATATCCAAACTTGATTGAAGAATATGAAGAAAAGCTTATGAACTTTAATGTGGTTCATCCGCAATTAAAAGCTATTTTGGATTGTGTGCTTGATGTGGTTCAAGATGAAATTCCAGAAAATTTTGAAGCTATGTTAGAATATTTGAAAACAAAAGGCTTGGCTCAAGCCGTTGATACATTTTTAGAGTTTAAAATGCTCAAAATTCAAAATCCGAATGATATGCGTATGCGTGAAAATTTGGATTTAAGAATATTAGAAACACAACTCAGACAATTGGATGCAGAAATTAAAGATTGTTTGAAAATTATGCAATCTGCACAAACACTACCTGATGAAGTGTATAAAAGATATGAAAACTTAAAAAAAGAAAAAGAAAATTTGTTAAATAGCCAAAATTTTGATTAGCTCCCCTTTAATATATGTTATTTTTTTATATATATCATAAAGTCAATACTTGACAAATTGATAATAAATATTTAGAACGACAAAAGCTAGCAAATTATATAAAATCGATTTTAAAGGAATATTCATGTCAGATTTAGATAGTGCAGACCTCTATGAAGGCACAATGAGTGATACCACTTTGATTGAAAGCTTGGGTAGCGCGGTTAAGCGTTTGCTTGATAAGGGTCGTATCAGAGGTTTTATTACTGTTGAAGAATTAAACAGAGTCTTACCCCCTGAAAAAGAATCTTCTGAAAATATTGAAGAAATTATGTCCAGCATTACTGATTTAGGAATCAGTATTGTTAATGAAGCTGATGCCGAAGATTTTGATGATGGCGAGGATATTGAAAACGCTGATGATTATGATGATTATGAAGGCGGAAATTTTGATGAAAAAGAACTTGGCCGCAGTGATGATCCGGTTAGAATGTATCTTAAAGAAATGGGGACGGTTGAACTCCTTTCTCGTGAAGGTGAAATAGCTATTGCCAAACGTATTGAAGCCGGAAAAACCGTTATGATTGACGGCCTTTGCGAAAGCCCAATGACTTTGAAAGCAATCTCCGGTTGGCGCGATGATTTGGTCGAAGGTCGTATGCAGCTCCGCGATATCGTCGATTTGGAAATGATGTACGGCGATGATGCTGATGCCCTTGCTTTTGAAGAAGAAATGGCTGCCGCTAATGTTGATGACTTTGAAAAAGTGGCTGAGGAAATTGAAGAAAAAGACAGCCTTGATGATATTGATGATGATATCACTGATGATATGGAGCTGGAAGATACTGATTCTTCCGATGATGCTGATGATGTTGACAGTGAAGAAAATTCTTCAACCGATGATGAAGATGATGAAGAAGGAGTATCAGGCAGAATTTCTGCTTCTGTTGCTGCAATGGAAGAAGCTCTTATGGAGCCTGTGTTAGAAATTTTGAACAAAATTTCCAGCTATTACGATGATTTGAAAAAAATTCAAAGTCAACGTGTGGCTGCAATTATTGCCGGAAAAAGCATTACACCAAGTGTTGAGAAAAAATATATTCAAATGAAAAAAGAATTGGTTGAGTTGATGAGCTCAATCCATTTGAATGCTATTCGTGTTGAACAATTGGTTGAGCAATTAAACGAAATTAACCGTCGTTTGATGGGGTTGGAAGGAAAGCTCCTTCGTTATGCCTTGTCTTGCAAAATTAAACGTGAAGACTTTTTGGATGCTTATCAAAAGTCTGAGCTTGACCCGAATTGGCTTGAAAAAATTTCTAAAAAAACAGATAAACACTGGAAAAACTTTGTTGAAAAATATGGCAAAGAGATTCAGGAATTGCGCGACAATGTTGCTCAAATGGCAACAGAATGCGGCTTGCCGATTAGTGAATATCGCCGTATGGTCGATACTATTAAAAAAGGTGAACGTGAGGCTGAACGCGCTAAGAAAGAAATGATTGAAGCTAACCTTCGTTTGGTTATTTCTATAGCAAAAAAATATACCAATCGTGGTTTGCAGTTTTTGGATTTGATTCAAGAGGGTAATATCGGTTTGATGAAAGCCGTTGATAAGTTTGAATATCGCCGTGGTTATAAGTTTTCAACCTATGCAACATGGTGGATTAGACAAGCTATTACACGCTCTATTGCAGACCAAGCTCGTACTATTCGTATTCCGGTGCATATGATTGAAACAATCAATAAACTCGTGCGTACTTCTCGCCAAATGTTGGCAGAAATGGGACGTGAACCCGTGCCTGAGGAATTGGCAAAACGCTTGTCTATGCCTTTAGAAAAAGTTCGTAAGGTTATGAAAATTGCTAAAGAACCGGTTTCTTTGGAAGCTCCGGTCGGTGATGAAGAAGATTCTTCTTTAGGTGATTTTATTGCAGATGAAAGCGCATTGCAGCCATTGGATTCTGCAATACATTCTAACTTGAAAGAAACATGTACTCGTATTCTTTCTTCTTTAACACCGCGTGAGGAACGTGTGTTGCGTATGCGTTTTGGTATTGGTATGAACACGGACCATACATTGGAAGAAGTTGGTCAACAGTTCAATGTTACACGTGAACGTATTCGCCAAATTGAGGCTAAAGCTTTACGTAAGTTGAAACACCCAAGCCGTTCACGCAAGTTGCGCTCTTTCTTGGATAGCTAAAGTTAAATCCTCCGCCTTAAAACGGAGGATTTTTTTGTTGACATTTGGTTGCGCAATGAGTATTTATTATCTGAATTTTGAATTATTAAAAAATAGATATGCAACATATAAATAAGCAGAGATATTTAGAAAGTATGGAATAGCTTTCTGCCAAATATTATAAACCAAGAGCGCTTGGTTGAGTTAAATAAGAATTCGTGATGAATTTTTTTTAATTTTTTGGAGTTATTATAATTTCGTTTTTTTTAGATATGAACATTTTTCCTTCTTTTTTATTTTATTCTCTGTTTATGTTGGGACACTCGAGTTTTGTATGACTTGAGTGTCTTTTTTTTTATTGACATTTTATTGGCTAATATGTATCTTTTGCTTGTTTTTTAATTATTTAAATATTAGTTATGGAAAAAAAAGAAACCCTTTGGAAAAATGCAGAACAATCTTTTGTAAATGCTTATGATTTTGCAAATGAAGTTGTGTGCGAAAAATGTATCTTATCTTCTTTAGAGTTATATCGTTTGTTAAAACTATTGAGTTTGTGGTTAAGTGCTTTGGAGACAATGTATGAACATGCCTCAGATGCTGAAATGGCAAAAGATTTTCAAATTTATTTGGATAAAATCAAAATCGTTAAACATGAGCTTGAATGTAAGTTTTTATAATATAAAAAATTTGTCTTATGTTTGCACCAGATTTTTTTGAAGAAGCCAGACAAGATCATTCTAAGGCTTTAGATTTGGCTTTGGAGCTAAAGATTCATCGTTCTAAATTTGGAGAAGCTGAAATACTTTTAGCAAGAAAATTGTTTTTGAAGTGGTATTATTATTTTGTAGCTAAATTTAATGAAACTTCAAATAATGATAGTCAAAAAAAGAATTATTCTTATTTAAAGAATAAGTTCAAAAGATATTATGACGCCACTTTTTGATTAAAAAGAAACACTTGAGCTTAAAAGCTTAAGTGTTTTTTTTTGTGGTAAAGAATTTTATTTTTGAAGAAAAAAAGTGAAATATTTAATTTTTTCTAAATTTTTGTTTGACAAAAATTAATATCGGTTTAATATCATTTCTTGATTTTCTAACAATTAAAAAATTATTTTACTATGGAAAGAAAGATTTTAGTATCTTCTGCAGAGCAGGCTCTGGGGTTGATGAAAGCGTTTTTGGTGTCTAATATGTTAGATAATGAGCTCGCTGTGTTTGATAAAGATGCACAAGAGCCTCAGTATCAGATTAAATTTGGATGGTTTTCTCGTGATTTGGAAGATGATGATATGGTCGGAAGTCCATGTTTTGTCTGCGACTATGAGGGAATGTTGCCGGGTAGTAAAGAGCCTATCAGCGGTGTTGTGTATGTTAAGGTGTTTGCATCAAAAGATGCTAATTTAACAAAGATGCATATCCTAACACCGCAGAAAAGAGTGTTCTTTGATGAAATTGAGGACGGAGAATGCTTTAAAATGACAGACCCGCTCGGACGTTATGAAGATGAGGAATTTGTTTATAAGCATGGCGAAGTCCTCAAAAAATAACAACAAAAAAATCAGAAACTCTTGTTGCGAGAGCAACAGGAGTTTTTTTGTGTTTTATTAAAATAAGTGCTTGACTATCTGTTATGAATATTTTATGTTCTTAGCTGTCAACTGGCGGGCCCTTAGCTCAGTTGGTTAGAGCAGGCCGCTCATAACGGTCTGGTCGTTGGTTCGAGTCCATCAGGGCCCACCATAAAAAAATCCCTTCCTAAAAAGGAAGGGATTTTTTTATGTGAGAGAAAAACAGCTCGAACCAACGAGGTCGTTGGGCTCGCAGGAACAAAAAATGTTTGGGGAACATTTGGTTCATCGTCAAAGTATGGGGCAGAGAGTAAAAATTAAAAAAAATATCATAATCAAAACACCAAAGTAGAAATAAATTAAGCACATAAAATTCGAAC
>CASFJL010000029.1 GCA_949295005.1 uncultured Pseudomonadota bacterium
TAACATTCGCATGACAGCAAAATTGATTCACCCGATTGCTATGAACGAAGGTCTTCGTTTCGCTATTCGTGAAGGTGGTCACACTGTAGGTGCTGGTGTGGTTTCTAAAATTCTTAAGTAATTGATAGAAACTCGCAAATTGAGCGATTAATCGCAAAAATTAGAAAGAGCCGAAAATTCATGTACGTATATGTACATTAGGATTTTCGGCTTTTCTATTTTTGCTTCTACTCATCTCAATTATCGAGTTTCTATGAGTGCCTTGTGTTTGAGTTTGTCTCGCTGGTAACTAGAGCAATTTTACGTGGTCTCGAAAAATTCATGTACCTGTTTGTACACTAGGATTTTTCTTGCCACTAGAAATTACTCTATTTACACACGCTATCCAAACTCAAGTATATTAAATACGCTTCTACTCATCTCAATTATCAAGTTTCTATGAGTGCCTCGTTTATGTCATTCCGAACTTGTTTCGGAATCTCAAAAGACGCTGAAACGAGTTCAGCATGACATTCGAGTTTTCCCTCATGGAGAGTTTCGACCGCGTGTCTCTGAGAGACTTGTTTTTTATCTTCTTAAGATAATCTCATAGCGAAAGCCATATAGGCGGGCGAGGAGAGCGAGATGGCGATAGGAGAGAGAATATCCCTTTTCAATTTGTTGGATGCGGTGTGTCGATATGCCGCATAAATTTGCTGCTTCGGATTGGCTCAATCCTTGTTCAAGCCGAAATTGTAATACTTTGCTGCCGATTTTCCGGCGCATTTCAAAAACTTGTTGGGATATTTGCTTGGTTGCTATCATTTTTTAGCTCCTGTTTTTTATAGTTAAAACAAAGCTCGCCAAAGTTTTAAACTAAGGCGAGCGGAGCTCAAAACTGTCATAGTGCAGTCGCCGTTATTCCATATATTACCGGCACTCCGCTCAAATAGAACGGAGGATTTTTTTACTATGAGGGTGTTTTTGAGGCACCGCCGACTACCTCTAATCGGCAGGTAAATTATAGGAGGCAAATGCAAGATTTGTCAACCATTCTCTTGGTCGTTTTTTTTTGTTGCAATTTTATTTTTTATCTTTATGATAATAATTGTTCCGGTCGTCCGAAGGGCTTATGGACGAGGGGCGGAGTTAGAACAGAGCCGAGTTCAAAGATGGATAAATTTATTTGCACACGCTATCTAAATTTATCAGTTTCTAAAATGAAATAAAAATCTTTCTGATGTCGGCTCCTTAATAAGGAGTTTTTTTTATGTCTGAATATAAATATCAACACGGTTTAAGCATTATGCGTGCGCAGCCTTTTCACATTGGGCATGCTCGTTTGATTGACCGTATGCTTAAAGAATGTGCGCAAGTGACCATCATTTTGGGTTCTATTCAAGAACAAGGAACGGAGCGCAATCCTCTCAACTACACCACGCGCAAAAAGATGATTCAAAATGTCTACCGTAATTCGCCCGATTATCCGCGCTTAAAAATTATTGGTTTGTTTGACATCAACAATCCGGCGGAATGGGCAGAATATGTTTTAGACTTTATGAACGAAAGCTTGCCGCAACTCGGACGTCCAGATGTCTACTATGCAGGCAGTTCTTATGATGCGCATTGGTTCAAAGAAGCTTTTCAAAATATTGAATATGTTGACCGTACGTCTGAGGATTTTCCGTTCGTTACCGGTACCATGGTTCGTGATATGATTAAGTTTGGCGATAATCGCTGGAAAAACTTTATTCATCCGGAAAATTACCAGTTGATTGAAGATCATTTTTATAAAAGAAAAGCAATTATCTAAATTTTTATTTATCGACCTTGGTCTTCCGCAGGGCTTATGGGAGAGAGGTCGTTTGATTAACCTGATAAGCCTAAGGAGTATCAAAATGAATGAACGCACTTTAGTTCGTATAGATTTTCAGAATGATTTTGTTGCCGAAAACGGTAACCTTACCATTAACAGCCCAAAGTTGATTGCAAGACATCAACAATTTAACCAATCTTTGCAAAAAGGAATGTTCTCGCAAATTATTGATGCGGCGGATACGCATTTTGCCGAGACTTATCCCGAAACCAAAGAAGCACAATCTTTTCCGGCTCACACCATTTACGGTACTTGGGGTTGGCAAAAAGCTGCCGAATTTAAGGACAATATCCCTGTTATAAATCTCTATAAATCGACCACCAATTTGTGGAATGAAGAAAAGACTTATGCCTTGCTGCAACAAGACTGGAAAGGCAAAGAAGTTTATCTTTGCGGTGTGCTTTCCGATATTTGCGTGAAGCAAGCAATGAACGGATTTTTGAGCCGCGGTGCCAAGGTCACAGTTTTGGAAGATTTGTGCATGGGAGCAAACCAACAAATGCCGGAAATCATTCAACAACCGGCTTATCAAAAAGCAGTTGAAAAGGGCTATCTCAAAATGATGACTTCAAAGCAGTTTTTTCGCATGGCTTTGAATGAGAAAAAATGTCAGTTCAATTTGGTTAAAGGTGCAAGGGAGATTTAAGATGAGACAAAATTTGATTAATGAAGGTAGTTTATTTTGGTGCGATTTTTATCATTTGACCATGAGCGGCGGTTGGTTTGCTGCAGGTAAGCAAAATGAGCATAAAACTTCGGAAGCTTTTTTTAGAAAAATGCCCAAAGATTGCGGTTATATCGTTTCTGCCGGATTAGGTGAGTTTCTCGAGTGGGTGGAAAATTGGCAAGTGACAGACAAAGATATAGCTTATTTGGCTGCGCAAAAAAACAGTAATGGCGAGCCGCTTTTTTCTAAAGATTTTTTAACAGCACTCAGAAGCCAAAAATTGCAAGTTGATGTGAAAGCCGTTCCGGAAGGAGAACTCGTTTTTGCCGGAGAACCGCTTTATAGTATCAGCGGACCAAACTGGCAGGTGGAATTGGTGGAAGCGGCGTTATTGAATATTCTTAACTCGCAAAATACAGTAGCTACCAAAGCAGCGCGTGCGGTTTATGCGGCGCAATCTGACGGCACCAAAAGACCGGTGATGGAGTTTGGTTTACGTCGAGCCATGGAGCAGGGCGGTCTTTCGCCGACGCGTGCGGCATTTGTCGGCGGTTGTGTGGCAACATCTAATGTGGCAGCAGCGCAGTCTTATCATATTCCGCCGGTCGGTACGATGGCTCATTCTTGGATTATGTCTTTTGAAAATGAAGTTGATGCTTTCAAAGCCTATTTGCAAACATATCCTTATGACGGCATTTTGCTGCCTGATACTTATGAAACCAGACAAGGTATTTTGAACGCGATTAAAGCAAGTAAGGAAACAAAAATTCCGCTCAAGGGTATTCGTCTTGATTCCGGTGATTTGGCTTATTGGAGCAAGCAAGTGCGCAAACTTTTGGATGATGCCGGAATGAAGCAGACCAAAATCATTACCTCAAATGATTTGGATGAATATATTATCGAAGACTTAATCAAAGTGCAAAAAGCGCCGATTGATAGCTTTGCACTGGGTACCAAGTTGGTGCGTGCCGATGATATGCCAGCGCTGGGTTGTGTTTATAAAACCAAAAATTATGAAGGTGAAGATAAAATCAAAGTGGCGGGAGATAAAACGACCATCCCCGGAAAGACTAATGTCATCCGCATATTACAAGACGGAAAATATAATGGGGACGTGGTTGTTTCTCAAGATGAGGCTTATTTGCAAAACGGTATCTTAGTTAAGCCATTGGTATCTTATCATTTGCAAGATAAAACCCAAGCGCCGAGGCACTTTGAAGCCGGAACGCAAGCGCAATTATTGTTGCAAGATGTGGTGCAAAACGGTAAGGTAGATGAAAAGCACAAAAATCGTCCGCTTACCGAAATTCAGCAAGCCACAATGCGCAATTTGCAGGCTTTACCGGAAGAATATAAACGCTTGCGCAATCCGCATCGCTACGGCGTGGGTATGAATGCGCCGCTTTATCAAAAACAACAAGCTTTGATTCAACATTATCAAAATCAATTTGGGAGATAAGACTATGGAAAAGATTTGGAACAAACTCGTTTTAGGTTTGCAAGACTATTGTCAGCGTTACGGCTTCAAAAAAGTGATTTTGGGTTTGTCGGGCGGTATGGATTCTGCTTTGGTTTCGGTGCTGGCTTGTGATGCCTTGGGCAAAGAAAATGTATCTTGTCTGATGATGAAAACCAAACACACTTCGGATTTAAGTTTGCAAATTGCGCAAAAACTTGCTGATTTGAACGGCTTTTCTTATCAAGTTTTAGATATTGAACCGGTTATTGAAGCACAAAAGCAATTTCTTATCCAAGCCTTTGGTCAAGAGCCGAAAAACTTGGTGATGGAAAACTTGCAAGCACGTGAACGCGGCAAAATTTTGATGGCTTATTCTAACCAGAACGGCGCTTTGGTTTTGGCTTGCGGTAATAAGTCGGAAGCGGCAATGGGATATTGCACGCTTTATGGTGATGTCTGCGGCGGATTGTTGCCGATTGGTGATTTATATAAAACCACGATTTTTGATTTGGCACGCTGGCGCAACCAGCAAGGTTATGTTATCCCCGAAGAAGTGATTAATCGCGCACCTTCCGCCGAACTTAGTGACGGGCAAAAAGATGAGGATTCTTTGCCTCCGTATTCTGTTTTGGATGCAATTTTGCGTTTGTATCTCGATGAACAGAAAACAGAAGAGGAGATTGTGGCGCTGGGGCATGATGCCAAAACTATTTCTTGGGTGATTAAGCAATATTACAAAATGGCATTTAAGCGTAAGCAAATGCCTGAGATTTTGAAAATTTGATTTTATCATCTCAATTTTAAGCCGTTCTGAAACAAGAGCGGCTTTTTTTGTTTGACTCTTTATTAAATAGGGATTAAATTTGCGGTAATTCAATTAATTATTAATTCTAAAAAATATTATTTTATGGAAAAATCTCAATTACAAGAAAAAGTGCAAAAACATGTTGATGAATTGTTTTTGAACTTATCGCAAAATTTGGCGATTGATGTTTCTGAAAATGTGAAAAAACGTTTTTATCAAAGTCTGTATAATGAGTCTGTAGCTTCTTTCCAAAAGCAATTTCGTGAGACGGTTACAAAAGAAACGGAAAATATGTTTTTTTGCTTGGAAACAGATTTGAACTTCTCTTTTAAGGAACAAACCAAAAAAGATTTGTTAGCAACTCTGTTGGTCGAGGTCTTAGATTCCGAAGAAAACATTTCGAATGAAAATGAGGCAAAAAAGGCAGATATTTCTGAAGATGCTTCCGATGAAAAAGAGGAAAGTCAGATAACCTCTCAAGAAAATGACGCAGTTTCTGAAGGTGTTGAAGATAAATCTTCGTCGGCTCAAGATGCTTTAAAAACAAATGAAGTTCATGACTTCGTAGATAGTCTTCTATATAATGCCGAAATCGCTGAAGCAAAGAAATCTAGGGTGGAAAAGCCATGGAAAGAACAATGTGATGACCCCGATATTATCAATAGAGTGAATAAGATATTAAAAAGAAAATTTGATTTTGATGATTCTCTTCTGGATGTAAGGTCTTGTCATTTGCGTGATGATTTAGCGGCTGATAGCCTTGATGCTACAGATATTGTTATGAAATTTGAAAATGAATTTAACTGCTCTATTCCTGATAATATTGCTGGTAGTATTCAAACAGTCGGCGATGCTTATGATGCCGTTTGGTATTTCTTAAAGAAAAAAAATCATCGTTGAGATAAAAAAAGCATTTCACTTTAAGCTAAGTGAGATGCTTTTTTTTGTGCCTTTGAGATTCTTAAAAATTGGTTAACCCATTGAATCGATTCCATAAATTTTTGATTTTTCAACAAAAAATAGACTCGGATTTAAAAATTTTGTCAACCGGACTCAAAAAGAGTCTGGATAAGGATTTAAGCCTTGAAAAAAATACAAAATTATGCAATTTTTTGCTTGCAAATTAGACTCAATTATGTTACAAAGCCTTTGCAATCGAGGATAGGTGTGCGAATCACTGCCAAAATTGCGATATAAACCATAACACAAGTTGTTGATTTTCAATGATTTGTTGAGTTTAACATTTTAGATGGTAAGATTTTACTCATCTAAATTTTTATGATTAAAATTTTACTGTCTAGTTATAGGAATAAAATTAAAAATGATGGAAACACAAAATATCAGAATTCGCCTCAAGGCTTTTGACCATCGCTTGCTCGACCTTTCTACTAAAGAAATCGTGCACACTGCCAAAAGAACCGGGGCAAATGTTAGAGGACCTATTCCTCTTCCTACTCAAATTGAGAAGTTTACTGTAAATATGTCTCCGCACGTAGATAAAAAATCTCGTGAACAATTCGAGATCAGAACTCACAAAAGACTTCTTGATATCGTAGATCCGACACCGCAAACAGTTGATGCTTTGATGAAGCTTGATTTGGCTGCCGGTGTTAATGTAGAAATCAAATTGTAATTAATTTAATGTTGGCGGTTTACTTAAGTTAGGCTGTCAACCAATTAGAAAAGGAAAAAATAATAATGCGTACGGGTCTGATCGCAAAAAAGCTTGGAATGTCTCGCATTTTTGGTGCTGATGGTACTCATACCCCAGTTACAGTTTTGGCAGTTGACAACTTGCAAGTTGTTGATGTTAAAACTCAAGAAAGAGACGGATATACAGCTGTTCAACTCGGAACAGGTGCTGTAAAAGCTAAAAACGTATCCAAACCTCTTAAAGGACATTTTGCCAAAGCTAATGTTGAGCCGAAGAAAAAGCTCGCTGAATTCAGAGTTTCTGAAGATTGCTTGCTTCCTGTCGGCAGCGAATTATCTGTAGAACACTTTGTTGTTGGCCAATATGTTGATGTTTGCTCAACTTCTAAAGGTAAAGGTTTTGCCGGTGTTATGAAACGTCATAACTTTGCCGGTTTGGAAGCATCTCACGGTGTATCAATTTCTCACCGTTCTCATGGTTCTACAGGACAAAGACAAGATCCAGGTAAGGTATTCAAAGGTAAGAAAATGGCTGGTCACATGGGTGATGAACGCGTTACTGTTCAAAACTTGAAGGTTGCCGCTATTGATGCGGGCAGAGGTCTTATTATGGTTAAAGGTGCTGTTCCGGGTGGTGAAAATGCTTGGGTATATGTTACCGATGCCGTAAAGAAAGCTGCTGCTTCTAACTTGCCGATGCCTGCCGGTTTGAAGAAAGTTGATGAACCTGTTGCAGCTAAAGCTGAAACTACTTCAGCTGAGAATGCATAATGGAAAAAGGAAAGTAAATTATGAAACAGGACATCTTAAATTTAGATAATAAAAATGTTGGTTCAATCGAACTCGACGAGTCTATTTTTGGCTTGGAAGTTCGCGCTGACATTTTACACCGCGTTGTAAATTGGCAGTTGGTCAGATTGCAATCTGGTAACCACAAAACCAAAGGCCGCAGCGAAGTTGCTTTGACACCTGCTAAACCTTTCAAACAAAAAGGTTCCGGTAACGCTCGTCAAGGTTCTCGCAAAGGTACTCAGTTTAGAAAAGGTGGCGTTGTATTTGGTCCGGTTGTTCGCGACCACTCACACGAACTGACCAAGAAGTTTAGAAAACTCGGTTTGAAAACTGCTCTCTCTGCTAAAGCTAAAGAGGGTAATCTCGTTATCATTGACGAAGCTAAATTGTCTGCTCCGAAAACTAAAGATTTGCAAAACAAATTGGCTGTTTGCGGTTTGACAAATTGCTTGTTCATCGATGGTAAAGAAGTTGATGAAAACTTTGCATTGGCTTCTAGAAACATTATCGGCGTTGATGTATTGCCGACAATTGGTGCCAATGTATACGACATCTTGAGAAAAGACAAATTGGTATTGACTAAAGATGCGGTTGTTTGCTTGGGAGAAAGATTGAAATGAGTAACTCTAAAAAATCAAACAATGTAACCGCTAAGATGTATGACACAATCGTACGTCCGGTTATTACTGAAAAATCTATGATTTCTTCAGAAGCTGGTAAAGTAACCTTCTTGGTTCCTTTGTCTGCTACTAAAGATGATGTTAAAGCTGCGGTTGAAAACATCTTTAACGTTACAGTAAACAAAGTTAATACAATTCGTCAATTCGGCAAAGTAAAACGCTTCAGAGGTTTTGTTGGTCAACGCTCTGACTACAAAAAAGCTGTTGTTACTTTGGCTGAAGGTCAAAATATTGATGTTACTACAGGAATATAAGACATGGCATTGAAAAATTATAAGCCCACTTCTCCTGGACTTCGTCAGCTTGTAATCGTTGATAGATCCGAGCTTTATAAAGGAGCCCCTGAGAAATCTTTGACTATTGGTTTGACAAAAACTGGCGGACGTGATAATTTTGGTCACGTTACTAGTCGTAGAATTGGTGGCGGTCATAAACGCAAATTGCGCGTTATTGACTTTAAACGTAACAAAATGAATGTAGAGGCTACTGTTGAGAGAATCGAATATGATCCTAACCGTTCAGCTTTCATCGCTTTGATTAGCTATGAAGATGGCGAAAAGGCTTATATCTTGGCTCCTCAAAGAATTAAATCCGGTGATAAAATCATTTCTGCCGACAAAGCAGATATTAAACCGGGTAACGCAATGCCTTTGAAAAATATGCCGGTTGGTACTATTATTCACAACGTTGAACTCAAAGCTGGTAAAGGCGGCCAATTGGTTCGTTCTGCCGGTTGCTATGCTCAACTCGTTGGTAAAGACGCCGGTTATGCTCAGTTGAAATTGAGCTCTGGTGAACTCCGTGTTGTTCGTGAAGAGTGCTTGGCTACTGTCGGTGCTGTTTCTAACCCGGATAACCAAAACAGATCATTGGGTAAAGCCGGTCGTGCTCGTTGGTTGGGTATGAGACCTGTTTCCCGTGGTGTTGCTATGAACCCTGTTGATCACCCGATGGGTGGTGGTGAAGGTAGAACCTCCGGTGGTCGTCATCCGACAACTCCTTGGGGTAAACCGACTAAGGGTTATAAGACTCGTACTAACAAGAAGACGGATAAGTTCATTATGAGAAGCCGTCATGAGAATAAGAAATAATAGGGAGAAAAGCTAATGACACGTTCCGTATGGAAAGGCCCTTTCGTTGATGGCTATCTTCTGAAAAAAGCTGCAAATGCTAGATCTTCTAGCAAAAACGAAGTAATCAAAATTTGGTCTCGTCGTTCTACCATGTTGCCGCAATTTGTTGGTTTGACATTTGGTGTTCACAACGGTCACAAATTTATTCCGGTTTTGGTTACCGAAGACATGGTTGGTCACAAGTTTGGTGAATTTGCTCCGACACGTACCTTCTATGGTCACGCCGCTGATAAAAAAGCTAAGAGAGGTTAATTATGGCTCAGACTAAAAATGAAAGAAGAGTAGACGCAAAATCAGCTATTGCTATTTGTAACGCTATTCGTACAAGTCCGCGTAAACTGAACTTAGTTGCTCAAACTATCCGTGGTATGAATGCTGAAAAAGCTATTGCAGAACTTACTTTTTCTAAGAAGAGAATTGCAAAAGCTGCCTTGGCTGTTTTACAATCTGCTATTGCAAATGCTGAAAACAACCATCAGTTAAATATCGATAAGCTTTATGTTAAAGAAGCTTATGTCGGCAAAGGTTTGGTAATGAAACGTATGCACGCTAGAGGCCGCGGTAGAGGAGCAAGAGTTCTGAAACCTTTCTCTAACTTAACAATCGTTGTATCTGAGCGTGGGGAGTAAGTTAATGGGACAAAAAGTAAATCCTACAGGTCTTCGTCTTGGAGTTAACCGCACTTGGGACTCTCGTTGGTATGCAGACGAAAAATATGCTGATTACCTGCACGAAGATTTGAAAATTAAAGATTTCTTGAAAGAGAAATTGGCTCAAGCCGGCGTAAGCAAGATTGTTATCGAACGTCCTGCTAAAAAGGCTAGAGTTACTATTCATTCTGCAAGACCGGGTGTTGTAATTGGTAAAAAAGGTCAAGACATTGAGAATTTGAGAAGCCAAATTCAAAAAATGACTGATTCTGAAGTCCAATTAAACATTTTGGAAGTTAGAAAACCTGAGTTGGATGCTCAGTTGGTTGCTGACTCCGTAGCTCAACAATTGGAACGCCGTGTTGCTTTCCGTCGTGCTATGAAAAGAGTTATGCAATCTGCTCTTCGTTTGGGTGCAGAAGGTATCAAAGTTAGCTGCTCAGGCCGTTTAGGCGGTGCTGAAATTGCAAGAACAGAATACTATCGTGAAGGTCGTGTTCCCTTGCACACATTGCGCGCTGACATTGATTATGCAACCTCTACGGCTCACACAACTTACGGTGCCTGCGGCGTAAAAGTTTGGATCTACAAAGGCGATATTATGGCTCACGATCCGATGGCTCAGGACAAAAAGTTGGCTGAACAGAAATAATTTTTGAGGTTATAATAAAATGTTAAGTCCAAAAAGATTAAAGTTCCGCAAACAGCACAAAGGCCGTATTCACGGCAACGCTAAGGGCGGTACAGAATTAAGCTTCGGTTCATATGGATTGAAAGCTCTTACACCTGATCGTATTACAGCTCGCCAAATTGAGGCTGCTCGTCGTGCTATCACTCGTGAAATGAAAAGAGCCGGAAGAGTATGGATCAGAATTTTCCCAGACGTTCCTGTTTCAGACAAACCTGCTGAAGTTCGTATGGGTAAAGGTAAAGGATCTGTCGAATACTGGTGCGCACGCGTTAAACCGGGTCGCATTATGTTCGAAGCAGATGGTATTGATGAAGAAACAGCTCGCACAGCTTTTGCTTTGGGCGCTGCTAAACTCCCAATCAAAACCAAATTTGTTAAAAAATTGAAATCAGAGCAAGGAGTAGAAGCTAATGCTTAAAGTTAAAGATCTTCGTGCTATGACTATTGATGAACTTAATGCTAAATTGATTGAGAAGAAAAAAGAACAATTTAACTTAAGAGTACAACAATCTACTGGACAATTACAAAATTCTGCTGTAATAAGAAATGTCCGTAGAGAAATAGCAAAAATCAACACGCTCATCGCTGAGCGCAAGAAGAATAGTTAGGAGAAACGATATGCCTAAAAGAATTCTTCAAGGTGTTGTTGTAAGCGATAAACAGGACAAAACAGTTGTCGTTAAAGTTGAACGCCAAGTTATGCACCCTGTTTACAAAAAATTCATTCGTAAAAGCAAAAAGTATGCTGCACACGATGAAAACAATCAGTTCAAAGTCGGTGATGTGGTTTCTATTGAGGAATCAAGACCATATTCTAAGACAAAAACTTGGACTGTAATCGTTAATAACGCCTAGAAAAAGAAGGAATTAAAAAATGATACAGATGCAAACCAACCTTGATGTAGCTGATAACTCAGGTGCTCGTCAGGTGCAGTGCATTAAAGTTCTTGGCGGTTCCAAGAGAATGCATGCTTCGGTCGGCGATGTGATTGTAGTTTCTGTTACAAACGCTATCCCAAAAGGACGCGTAAAGAAAGGTGATGTGCAAAAAGCTGTGATTGTTAGAACAGCTTCTGACATCAGACGTAAAGACGGTAGTGTTATCCGTTTTGACAAAAACGCTGCAGTTCTGATTAATAAGGACGGCGAGCCTATCGGTACTCGTATCTTTGGCCCCGTTACCAGAGAATTGCGTGCAAAGAAATTTATGAAAATAATTTCGTTAGCACCGGAGGTTTTATAATATGCCTAAGATGAAAATTAAAAAAGGCGATCAGGTTATTGTTTTGTCTGGTGAAGACAAAGGCAAAACCGGTGAAGTCGTAAAAGCTTTGCCTAAAGAGAGTAAAGTGGTTGTTCAAGGTATCAACTTGGTTAAAAGACATACCAAACCCAGCCAAACTACTCCTGGTGGCATTGTTACGAAAGAAGCTCCTATCAACGTTTCTAACGTAGCCATTGTTGATCCAAAATCTGGAAAAGCAACTAAAGTCGGTTACAAAGAAGTTGATGGCAAAAAAGTACGCGTCGCTCGTAAATCCGGTGAAGTAATCGATAAATAGGGGAAAATCTAATGACTAATTTTGAAAAACTTTATAACGAGGTCATTAAGAAATCTCTTGTGGAAAAATTCGGTTACAAAAACCCACATGAGATTCCGAAGTTGACAAAGATTGTGTTGAACGTTGGTGTCGGCGATGCTGTTACCGATAAGAAAAAACTCAACACTGCTGCTGAAGAATTGGCATTGATTGCTGGTCAAAAACCTGTTATGACTCATGCTCGTAAATCAATTGCTACTTTTAAGCTCAGAGAAGGTATGCCTATCGGCTGCAAAGTAACTCTTCGTTCTGACAGAATGTATGAGTTCTTGGAAAGATTGATCAATATGGCTTTGCCGCGTGTTCGTGACTTCCACGGTATTACCGGTAAAAACTTTGACGGTCGCGGAAACTTTGCTTTCGGTATTAAAGAACAAATCATCTTTCCGGAAATCAACTATGATAAAGTTGAAAATATTCACGGTTTGGATGTTTGCATCTGCACTACCGCAAAGACCGATGAAGAAGCTAAAGCTCTTCTGACCTCATTTAACTTGCCTTGCAAGAAATAAGTGGAGACTGAACTATGGCAAAAACAAGTGAAATCTACAGAAACTTGAAAAGAGCTAAAATGGCTAAGAAGTTCGCTTCACGCCGTTTGAAACTCAAAGAGATCGTTATGGATAAAACTGTTTCTCCCGAGGAGAGATTCCAAGCGACTTTGAAATTGGCAGAACTGCCGCGTAACTCTGCAGCAATTCGTTTCAGAAACCGCTGCAAATTGACCGGTCGTTCTCGCGGATATTACCGCAAGTTCGGTATTGCTCGTGTTGAATTGCGCGAGAAAGCCGGCAGAGGTGAAATCCCAGGTTTAGTTAAATCAAGCTGGTAGGAGAATCGAGAATGTCTATGAGTGATCCTTTGGGCGATATGCTCACACGCATTAGAAACGCACAAAGAGCGAAAAAATCTGAGGTTGTATCTCCGGCTTCTCGCTTGCGTGAAAATGTGTTGGAAGTTCTCAAAAGAGAAGGCTACATTGCCGGATATGAAAAGGTTAATGTTAGAGCCGGTGTTGATGAACTTCACATTAAATTAAAGTACCATGAAGGTACATCTGTTATAACCGAAATTTACCGCGTTTCTACTCCGGGTCGTCGCGTATATTCTAGCGTTAAAGACTTGCCGAGAGTTTACAACGGCTTAGGAATTTCTATCATCTCTACACCTTCAGGTGTTATGAGTGATCATGAAGCTCGCAAAGCAAACGTTGGCGGTGAAGTTCTTTGTCAAGTATTTTAGGGAGAAACTGATATGTCTAGAGTTGGAAAATATCCTGTTATTATCCCTAATGGCGTTAATGTTGCTATCAACGGTAATGTTGTTAAAGCAAGTGGTAAATTGGGCGAATTAAGCTTTGCTTATGATGACAGCCACGTAGTCGCTAAATTGGAAAACAACACTGTTGTTGTAACTCCGTTGTCTAGTTCTAAACAAGCTCGCACTTTGTGGGGTACCACTCGTGCTCGCATCAACACCATGGTTAAAGGTGTCAGCGAAGGCTTTACTAAAGAAATGGAACTTATCGGCGTTGGTTACAAAGCTCGTGTTGAAGGCACTAAAAAATTGGTTTTGTCTTTAGGTTTTTCTCACGATGTTGATTTTGAAATTCCTGAAGGTATCAAAATTACTTGTGCATCTCCGACCCAAATCTCCGTATTTGGTGCAGATAAGCAATTGGTTGGTCAAGTTGCTTCGGAAATTCGCGATTACAGATCTCCGGAACCGTACAAAGGTAAAGGTGTTAGATATGTTGGCGAATATGTCCGTCGTAAAGAAGGCAAGAAGAAATAAGGATTAATCAAATGAGTACGCCAAGTAAATTGTTTGAAAAAAATCAAAAAAGAAAAAACCGCGTTCGTGCTGCTTTGAAAAAAGCTGCGAATGGAAAGATGAGATTGTCTGTATTTCGCAGCGGTAAGCACATCTACGCTCAGATTATTGATGATGTAAAAGGTGTTACAGTTGCTTCTGCTTCCACTTTGGATAAGGAAATTCGCGATAACATCAAAAAATCATCTACCATCGAAGCTGCTAGTTTCATTGGTAAAACTGTTGCTGAGAGAGCGGTTAAAAATGGTGTTAGTGAAGTTGTCTTCGATAGAGGCGGCTACATCTATCACGGTCGTGTAAAAGCTTTAGCTGACGCAGCTCGTGAAGCTGGTCTGAAATTTTAGGAGGATTAAATGGCACAAGCTGTAGATCGTCGTAAGGCTGAGAAAAAAGAAGAATTGGTTGAAAGACTGGTTCATATTAACCGTGTAGCTAAAACTGTTAAAGGTGGACGCAATATGTCTTTTGCTGCTGTTGTCGTTGTCGGTGACCAAAAAGGTCGTGTTGGATACGGTACAGGCAAAGCAACTGAAGTTCCCGATGCAATTTCAAAAGCTACTAACGAAGCTAAAAAGAATATGGTTCGCATTCCTCTTCGTGAGGGCAGAACTCTTCATCATGACGTTGCCGGCCGTTTCGGTGCAGGTAAAGTTTATTTGAGAACTGCTCCTGCCGGTACCGGTGTTATTGCCGGTGGTCCGTTGCGTGCTATTTTTGAAGTTTTGGGTGTTCAAGACGTTGTTGCTAAATCATTGGGCTCTAACAACCCATACAATATGATTAAAGCTACTTTCAACGCTTTGGAAGCTATCAACTCTCCAAGAATGGTTGCCGCTAAAAGAGGTAAGAAGGTTGGCGATATTGTTAGCCGCCGCGAAAATTCTTCTAACGCAAAAATGGTTGAGGAGGCTTAATAATGGCTAATAAAAAGACTATTAAAGTTACTCAAATCGCTAGTCCTATCGGTCGTCCCGAAATTCAAAGAAAAACCTTGATTGGTTTGGGCTTGAACAAAATGAACAAGACTAGAGAATTGGAAGATACTCCGTCAATCAGAGGTATGATCCGCAAAGTGGCTCACCTCGTTAAAGTCGAAGAATAAAAATCTGTTATGGGGCGAGGTGATGAGCCTCGCTTCCCGGAAGATTTTGAAAAAGTTTAAGGTGAAGAAAAATGAAATTAAACGAAATTAGAGACAACGAAGGAGCCAGAAAATCTCGCAAGCGTGTTGCTCGCGGTATCGGTAGTGGTTCCGGTAAGACCGGTGGTCGCGGTCAAAAAGGTCAAAAATCTCGTTCCGGTGTTGCTGTTAACGGTTTTGAAGGCGGTCAAATGCCTATCTACCGCAGACTTCCGAAACGCGGTTTCAAAAATCCTTTTGCTAAAACATTTGCAGTTGTTAATTTGGATACTATCCAAAAAGCTGTTGATGCCGGTAAATTGAATGCTGCTTCTATTGATGTGAATGCTTTGATGGAAGCCGGTGTTATCTCCAAAAAGCTTGACGGTGTTCGTCTGTTGGCTCGCGGTGCTATCACCAGCAATGTTACCATTAGCGTAAATTCAGCTTCTAAGGCTGCTATTGCAGCTGTTGAAAAAGCAGGCGGTAAAGTTAACGTCGTTGCTTAATTATAAGCTGGAAAGCAAATTTGAAAAGGGGGGTGGAGAATTTTACACTCCCTTTTTTTGTGCCGGAAAGTGGCTGTATGCAAGAAATGTCATCACGAGCTTGTTTTGCTTTTTTTATGAGATGCTGAAATAAATTCAGCATGACATTAGCGTGTCTGGGGGATTTTTGTGTATGGCATAAAACCAATGCTTTGACGTTGACTGCGATGCGGCTTCAAGGTATTGCCCGCACGGCAGTCAAACTGATGCGGTCAAGCTGGCTCAGCTTGAGATGCTGAAACGAGTTCAGCATGACGTTAGCGTGTCAGGTTGACGTTTGTCTGGGGTGAAATTTTATTAGGGATTAATTAACATCGCCCAAGATGATGGTTTCTTTGATGGCGCTTAAATTTTTTAAGTAAGGGATAATGGCTTTGGGATAAAAGTCCGAATCTGCCAAATCATCTAGCGCAATCCATTTTATTTGCTGGGCATTGCCGTCAGGCTCGCTTCCAAGAGCCAAGGTTGAAAAATCTTTAACCTCACATTCAAACATTAATTCGGCTTGATGAAAGCAGTCTAAATCTAAAGAGCTATTGTGATTTTTAGCAATATAATCTCGAACAAACAAAAGTCTTTTTGGGGTGACATCAATATTCAATTCTTCCTTACATTCTCTGATTACAGCTTCTTGCATGGTTTCGCCCCATTGATGCCCGCCACCGGGAAGTTTGCAAAATCTCCCACGACCATAATCGCAACTCTCAACCAGCAATTTCCCGTCTTTGATAATAACGGCTTTCATTGAGTATCTGAAAATTTTTTCTTCCATGGTTTTTTCCTTCCTATTTATCTTTCAGCTTAAATAAAAAATAATCCTTTAGCAAGGTTTTTGCTTAAGGATTAAAGAATCGGCTCAAATCTGTGATGTAAGTGGATAATTTTGTTGAATTAAAAAAAATATCGTGTATTAATATCTTAGCTAAAAGGGGGTTGTACCCCGTATTGATGTTTTAAAATGAGTAAGGATTGTTAAAAAAAATGGTATCATTAGCAGAAAAAATGGCAGCAAATATGGATATGTCTGCCTTTAGTAAAGCTGACGAACTCAAGAAAAGATTGTGGTTCACCGTCTTGGCTTTAATCGTTTTCCGTTTGGGAACTTTTATTCCGCTTCCGGGTATTGATCCCCATGTTTTGGCTGATATCTTTGCCAAAAATTCCGGCGGTATTTTGGGTATGTTTAATATGTTTTCCGGTGGTGCTTTAGAGCGTATGACCATTTTTGCTTTGAACATTATGCCTTACATTTCGGCATCCATCATTGTTCAACTTGGTCAAACAGTTATTCCTGCTTTGGCTTCTTTGAAAAAAGATGGTGAAGCCGGTCACCGTAAAATTACACAATATACCAGAATTTTGACCGTATTTATTACCATTATTCAAGGTTATGGTATTGCAATCGGTTTAGAGGGTATGCACGGTTCTGCCGGCGTTTCTGCCGTTATTAATCCGGGTTTTGTTTTCCGCTTTACCACAATTGTTTCTTTGGTCGGCGGTACAATGTTTATTGTATGGCTTGGTGAACAAATTACATCTCGCGGTGTGGGCAACGGTTCTTCACTTATCATTACCGTTGGTATTATTGCCAATATTCCGACCGCTTTGGCTCAAACTTTTGAATTAGGTCGTGTTGGTTCTATGTCTTTGCCTGTTATGGCAATGCTCCTTGTGATGGTTTTGGCTTTGATTTACATCATTGTTTTGGTTGAAAGAGCTCAACGTAAAATCATTATTCAATATCCAAAGCGCCAAGTTATGGGTAGAATGGGTGCAGCTGAAAGTTCTCACTTGCCTTTGAAAATTAACCCGACAGGTGTTATTCCTCCTATCTTTGCAAGCTCTTTGTTGTTGTTGCCGATTACCATTGCTCAATTGAGCGCTGAAAATGGTCCGGCTTGGGTTCAAACATTGAGCCAAATGCTTGGTCATGGTAAGCCTTTGTACTTGGCTTTGTATGCCGCATTGATTTTGTTCTTTGCATTTTTCTATACAGCTGTTGTTTTCAACCCTGAAGAAACAGCTGATAATTTGAAAAAACACGGTGGCTTTATTGCCGGTATTCGTCCGGGTAAAAATACTGCTGAATATTTGGATTATGTGGTTACACGCTTGACTGTATTGGGTGCCGTTTATTTGGTTGCTCTCTGCATCTTGCCTGAAATTTTGATTACCAAACTTTCCGTTCCGTTTGTTTTGGGTGGTACAACCTTGCTCATCGTTGTTCAAGTGACGATGGACTTTGTCGGTCAAATCCAATCTCACTTAATCGCATATCAATATGAATCTTTAATTCGTAAGGCATCTTTAGCCGGAAAAGGAAAGAGAAGATAATGAGTAAAAACGGATTAGGTTTGCATGTGGTCTTTACCGGAGCTCCCGGCTGCGGTAAAGGCACACAAGCAAGATTGCTCAAAGAAAGAATTGATATTCCGCATTTGTCAACGGGTGAAATGTTGCGTGCCGAAGGCGCAAAGGGGACTCCGCTTGGTTTGGAGATAAAAGCTCTGATTGATGGCGGAAATTTGGTGCCAGATGAGATGATTATCAAAATGCTTTCTGCTCGTATTGATGAAGAAGACTGCAAAAACGGTTTTATTTTGGATGGTTTTCCAAGAACATTGCCACAAGCAGAAGTATTAGATGATATGTTTGCTCAAAAAGGCATTAAGTTAGACGCTGTTATTGAAATACAAGTTCCTGATGAAATTATTATGGAACGAATCTTAGGACGTTATGCTTGTATGACTTGCGGTCAGGGATATCATGACAAATTTCAAAAGCCAAAAATTTATGGCGTTTGCGATAATTGCGGCGGAACTAATTTTTATCGCCGAATCGATGATAATAGAGAAACCGTGCAAAACAGATTGGTTAATTATAGAGCTTTGACTTATCCAACTATTCCATATTTTGAGAAAAAAGGTTTGCTCAAAACCGTGGATGGTACCGGAACAATTGATGCTGTGGCTCAAAAAATTGATTCAATTTTGGGAATCGCAAAATAAAATTTGAGATTTTTTGAAAAAATAAAGATTTAGACTTAATTTTAAGCTTGAATTTTGTTTTTTTGAATTTATTATTAGACCAAATGTCGAAAAAATGCATTTTTTTTTGCTTTTTTTCTATAAGAGTGGTTGACACATTGAAATAATAGCCTATAATCCGGCTTAATTTTGAAAAGTGGTGATCAACTTTTTAAATTTGTTAATAATGTATAATATGGAGAGTTAATTTGGCTCGTATAGCTGGTGTAAATATTCCAACTGCCAAAAGAGTAGAAGTCGCTTTGACTTATATCTATGGTATTGGTCGCAAAACTGCCCAAGACATTTGTGCAAAAACTGGAATCCCTTCTGAACGTCGTGTTCATCAGTTGAGTGAAGACGAAGTTGCTAAAATTCGTGAAGTTATTGACAATGATCTCGTTGTTGAAGGTGAACTTCGTCGCGAAATCGGTGTTAATATCAAAAGATTGATGGATTTAGGTTGCTACAGAGGTCTCAGACATCGTAAAGGCTTGCCTGTTCGTGGACAAAGCACAAAACAAAATGCTCGTACACGTAAAGGTAAACGCAAAACTGTGGCAAATAAAAAGAAATAGTTTGAAAAGGTGATTGTTAAATGGCTAAAGCAGTAACACAACGTGTGAAAAGAAAAGAAAAGAAGAATATTACAGCGGGCGTTGCTCATGTAAATTCTACTTTCAATAATACAAGAATAACAATAACCGATGCTCAAGGTAATACTGTTTCTTGGGCAACCGCAGGCGCACAAGGTTTCAAAGGTTCTCGTAAATCTACTCCTTATGCCGCTCAGGTTGCTGCTGAAGATGCTGGTAAAAAAGCTCAAGAACATGGTATGAAAACCTTAGAGGTCGAAGTTAAAGGTCCCGGTTCTGGACGCGAATCTGCGATTAGAGCATTGCAAGTTATAGGTTTTACCATCACTTCTATTCGTGATGTTACTCCTATTCCTCACAATGGTTGTCGTTTAAGAAAACGTCGTCGCGTATAATCTTTTATGAATTTGGGATGTGAGGCTCATTGGTCTCACCTCTTTGTTTGAAAATTTGCAATTGCAGTTAAAAAAGAGGACATAGCAGTGATTCAAAAGAATTGGCAAGAACTTATTAAACCAACTAACTTAGAAGTAACTCCATTTGATGGTGGAAATAAAGCTAAAATAGTGGTTGAACCCTTAGAACGTGGCTTCGGTCTGACTTTGGGTAATGCTTTGAGAAGAGTTTTACTTTCTTCTTTACAGGGCGGCGCTGTTACCGCAATTAAAATCAACGGAGTTCTTCATGAATTTTCTGTTGTTCCCGGTGTTAGAGAAGATGTAACAGACATCGTTCTTAATATTAAGGGTTTGGCTATCGCTGTTCATGGTGAAGGTCAAAAAAATATGACTTTGAAAGCTGAAGGCCCTTGCGAGGTAACTGCAGCTATGATCGAAACTGGTCATGATGTGGAAATCAAAAACCCTGAGCATGTTATTTGTACCCTTGATGCCGGTGCAAAAATTGCTATGGAGTTGATGGTTAATACCGGTAAAGGTTATGTTCCGGCTTTCCAAAACAAAACTGCTGATGCTCCAATCGGTGTTATTCCGGTTGATGCTATCTTTTCTCCGGTTAAGAAAGTTTCTTATAAGGTTGAAAATACTCGTGTCGGACAAATTACCGACTATGATAAATTGACCATGGTTGTTGAAACTAATGGTGTGGTTTCTCCTGAAGATGCTGTGGCTTATGCTGCCAGAATCTTGCAAGACCAATTGAAACCGTTTATCAATTTTGATGAGCCTGAAGCAGAAGTTGAAGCTGAAAAAGAAGAATTGCCGTTCAACCGTAATTTGTTGAAAAAGGTTGATGAACTTGAATTGTCTGTTCGTTCAGCAAATTGCTTGAAAAATGACAATATTGTTTATATTGGCGATTTGGTACAAAAAACTGAAGCTGAAATGCTTAGAACTCCAAACTTTGGTCGCAAGTCTTTGAACGAGATTAAAGAAGTCTTGTCTAAGATGGGAATCCACCTCGGAATGGATACTCCGGGTTGGCCGCCTGAGAATATTGAAGAGCTTATTAAAAAAGTTGATGAGCATTTCTAATTTGAAGATTAAAAACTCCCGAGAAATCGGGAGTTTTTTGTTGTTAATTACTTTACAGACTAAGTGTCCTCGGTGCTAAATGCCTAGGTGTTGGAACAATACGCTCCTTGCTAGCGAGCGTTGTCAAACCGTAAGGTTTGTAGCTGTTAGAGAACTCCAAGTTTGCAGAAGGTATCTATTAATTATCTTATAAAAAATTCTAAGTATGCTCGGCGATATCTTCTAGTTGCTTAGGTATTTAATCTGTGTTTAGTAAGGAGAAAAGTGTTAAAAAGAATCGCTTTATGAATAAGGTGTGACAAAACGTAAGGTTTGTAGCTGATTTAAGAACCTAGTTTACAGAGAATGTTTATTTGTAAATGTAGCAGAGGCTGTTTGCGTTTGAAAGTTAAATCTTAAGTCAATTATTTCGGACAATGGGGATAATATTAGCCAAGTTTGTAATGCACTTATGGCATTGAGCTTACTCAATGATATTTGCGATTTTATAACATATTTTTTTGGAATGAATATAAACAGAGAGTTTGGTCGTTGATTTAGAAATCTTTATGGCAAAGTCAGCTCATTTTAATAATATATGTTTATATTCTTTGATATTTTTGAGATTTGTTATAATTTCTCACGTTTTTTAGGTTTTGTATATTGTCTTTAATTGTCTGTTTTTTACGGCTTAAATTTTGCAGAACAAGTCAAATGCGTTTTATGTTGCTTCATTAACCAAAATTTAGTATAATAAGAGCTAGGTTATATAGGAGAATATAACGAAAAGGAAGTAAAACGATGTGTCAAGGACCAAGACATAGT
>CASFJL010000030.1 GCA_949295005.1 uncultured Pseudomonadota bacterium
TTGTTTTACAATTCTCAAAATGATAGATAAAAATGTGATTGATAATAAAAATTAACATAAACAATAAGTTATGGAGAAAATATAGACTTTTTTCGGGATCCCCGGAAAGGGTGGAGACGACGTGCAGAACCCGAGCTAATTTTTAAGCAAATTATATCATTTAAGGTCCTTTTTAACTTAGTTACTTTGATGACATGAGGTCGTTGCTAAGAGATAATTAAATGCGAATTATATCAAATAAGTTATTTTGAGGGATTAATGTTCCTAATCTATTGCATTCTCGAAAAAAAATACCTAAATAGCAAAAAGTATTTTTGAATAGTTAAAAAAAGGATTTAAGATAAATGTATCCTTGGCAATATTTTGTATTGGGATTGTGTGAGCATTTGGCATGGCCTTTATTGGTCGGGGTCTGTATATATTGTTTTAGAAAAGATTTGCAAAAACTCTTATCTAGGTTAACTAAACTACCTGGAGGTGCAGAGTTGAATCCTGAGACTATCGAACAACAAGAAGAAGACAAAAAGGAATTCGATATGTTGTTAGCTCAGAAAGTTGAAAAAAAGAAAAAAGAATTGGAAATATTGACTAAAGATAAAAAAGAGGAGGTTAAATAATTATGGATTTATGTAATAATAAGCAAAAAGCCTTACTCGAATTAGTTGAACTTTTGAACAAGGGAATAGATTTATTGGCCAATAATAGCCTAGATGAGGATTTGTATAATGCCTTTGAAAAATATTTTCAATCTACAATTAAGTTAGTTGATGCAGCTTATATGACAAATTATGAGTTTAGTTTTTCAAATAATAATCCATTTTTGTCGTATCAGTATAGTCCATTTTTTAAACATAATGATATATCATCAACTTTATATCCTCTCTCCCATTATATGGATAATAGATATAGTGGTCTTTTTGATAATTCTTTAAAAAATTTTGGAGTAAATAATGCTAAGGATTATAAGTCAGAATTGAAAATACTTTTGCATCGTTTAACTACAATTTTAAAGATTTTAATAGAAGAGTGATAATATAATAAAATGACCCTTTTTGATACACTGGAATAGATTGATATTAGAGTTATCTTATAAAAAATTAAATATTCAAAAGGGTACTAGATTTGAAGATGTGCAATTGAAGATAGAGTTTGTAGTGTCAGATATATCAGAAAAAATTGTAAAATATATTAAAGAGAATGGAAAACTACTTCATATATATCACCGTCAGAGTGGAAGTTACCAAGAAATAAGAAATTATATATTGGGAGATGAACAATTACCTTCTCAAAAGAATCTGACATTGTGGGATTTTATGAAATGAAAGGAGGCTTTCACCTCCTTTTTGTAGATTAATGTATGAAATTATAATTGAGCGTAACGCGGCAGAGATTGCGACATCGTTTCTTGAATTAAAGAACTGGCGGCGGCAATCGTGCGTTTGGTTGTTTCTTCTTTCTCTTGTTGTTTTTTGAGTTTACGACGTTCCAAAGAAGCTTTTCTGCGCTTTTGAGAGTTTTCAAGTTCTTGGAATATGAAATTCAAAATCTCGTTATCAAGTCCATGATTGACAATGCTATAAAAATTCAACTTGTGCGTAAGTTTTTAACATATTGTCGTCAGCGGCATAAAGTTAAAATGTATATTTAATCTTTCATTTGACTTTCGTCCTAGATGTTTTAATCTGGGCTAAGGTTTTTTAGGAGAATGATGATGCCTGAGATAAAATGTCCCAAATGTGGAGAAGTTTTTACGGTTGATGAGTCCGGTTATGCAGCGATTATCGGTCAAGTTCGCAATGCCGAATTTCATAAAGAATTGCATGAACGGGAGGTTCAACTTGCCAAAGAGAAGGAGAGTGAGCTTTCTCTTATAAAAACTCAGGCTAAAATGGAGCAAGAGCAATCTACGGCCGCTCTCAAACAAGAAATTGAGCGTTTGAAAGCTGAAATCACAACTGTTGCCAAAGATAAAGATATTGAAAAAGAACGCTCCTTGAATAGTCTTAATCAAGAAATCGAACGCCTCAAGGCTCAAGTTCAATCCAATGAACAAGCCAAAACTTTGGCGGTTGCTTCGGCTGTAAGTGAGAAAAAAGATGAATTGGTTGAAAAAGACAAGAAAATTATGCAACTTGAAAGCCAACTTAAAGAAGCTGAAAAAGACAAGCAACTTCAAGAACAATCCCTAAAAGACAATTTTGCGGTTCAACTCAAGGCTAAAGATACGGAAATTGCTTTTTATAAGGATTTAAAAACTCGGCAATCAACCAAAATGGTTGGGGAAACTCTGGAACAACATTGTGAGATTGAGTTTAATCGTTTGCGTGCCACGGCTTTTCAAAATGCCTACTTTGAAAAAGATAATGATGCCAAAACAGGAAGTAAAGGCGATTATATTTTCAGAGAGAGCACGCCTGAGGGTATTGAATTTATCTCTATTATGTTTGAGATGAAAAACGAGATGGATACCACGGCAACCAAACATAAAAATGAGGATTTCTTTAAGGAGCTGGATAAAGACCGTAACGAGAAGAATTGCGAATATGCGGTTTTGGTGTCTTTGCTTGAATCTGATAATGAACTCTATAATACCGGAATTGTTGATGTTTCGCATCGTTATCCCAAAATGTATGTTATTCGTCCGCAGTTTTTTATCTCGATGATTACATTGCTTAGAAATGCTGCTTTGAATTCTGTTCAATATCGTAAACAATTGGCGGAATATAAGAACCAAAATATAGATATTTCCAATTTTGAAGCTGAAATGAACGATTTTAAGGAGAAATTCGGACGCAATTATCAGTTGGCAAGTGATAAATTCCGCAAGGCGATTGAAGAGATTGATAAGACTATCGACCATTTGCAAAAGACAAAAGATGCCTTGCTTTCTTCTGAGAATAACTTGCGTTTGGCAAATAATAAAGCTCAAGATTTAACGGTTAAGCGATTAACTCGCAATAACCCAACCATGGCTCAAAAATTCGCCGAATTGGAGCAGAAGTAGGGAAATATAAGGAAGCATATATGAAACTCATTGAAGCAATTAATCAAAGTCATTTAGAAAAAATTCAAAATTTATATAATGAGGCTTTTCCTTCGGCAGAAAGAAAGTCTTTTTCTCGGCTTATTCAAACAAGAGACAAAGGGAACGCTGAGATATTGGCTATTGAAAATGAAAATAATGATTTCTTGGGTTTGGCTATAACCGCTATGTATAAAGATTTAGTATTGTTGGATTATTTTGCGATTTTACCTACCCAAAGAGGTGCGGGAATTGGGTCAAAAATTTTTCAAAGTTTAAAGAAAAAATATGCCAATAAACGTTTTTTTCTGGAAATAGAAAGAACGGACATCCCTGCAGATAATCAACATCAAAGGCAGAAAAGAAAAGCTTTCTACCTTAAAAACGGCATGACAAATATGCCTTTCTTTGTAAATTTGTGCGGCATGGAAATGGAAATTTTGGCCAATAATTGCAAACTGGATTATGAAGAGTATTTTAGTCTTTATCATAATTTGTTCGGTAAAGATATTTCCCAATATATATCAAATGTTCGAAAATTCTGATGATTTTCATATATAAGCAGCTTATTTGCATAACTTCAAGTCATTGATGGCGATAAGTTGAAAACATATATCGAGTTTGAGGAAATATACCATATATTAGGCGATATACAAAATTGATAAAAGGTCGAAAGGAATAGTTATGGATAGTGAAAATAGCAAATTTCCAAGAGGTGTAGAAGTTGTTGTAGGTCCTTATATCTTAAATGAACAAAATGAAGTAATGTTTTGTAAATCCCCAAAGTGGCCGAATCAATGGGTTATTTGTGGAGGTCATGTTGAAGTGGGGGAAAGTTTAGCTGATGCTTTAAAACGTGAAGTTAAAGAAGAACTTGGTATTGATATAGACGTTTTTGATATTGTGAATGTTGGAGAGATGATTGTTTATCCTCCCGAATTTAAGAGAAATGCTCATTTTATTTTTATTGATATGCTTGCTCGACCAAAAAATAATGATTTCCATTTTAATAGCGAGATTTCAGATTATGCATGGTTTACAGTAGATGATGCTTTAAATCGAGATGATATTAAAGAATCATATAAAAAAGCATTAAATAAGATAAAAAATATATTACAGAAATAAATGTTATTTATATTTGCTTTTTATTCCATTGTTAAAAATAAAGACATTTCCTATAGTTTTTATATTGTTTTTATCAATCTTCAATCCTCCATTTTCAGGTAAGGTAATTATAGGAGTTTTAATTTTCTTTGATAAATTTTGGAACAATTTATCATCTTGGGGCTGATAATGGCAACGGATTGCGTAATCTTTTACCATATTTAAGGCTGGGTTATCTGGATAATTTTCTTTTTCTTCAATTACAGTTTCAATTGTTTTTCCAAAAATTATGGCTCCCGCACTTCCTCCAAAAATTATACCGTTTCTTTTTAGATATTCTTTAAATTTAATGTCTAAGTTATTTTTGCAAATGTAATCCAGAAGTTTATAAGTATTGCCGCCACCTATGTATATGGCTTTATAGTCATTTAGGTTGGGAATAACACTTGTTTCTAAAAGCATTGTAATATTGTCAGAGGGGATATTGGTATATTTTTTTACTAAGGAATTGAACCAAACAAAACAATTCTCATAAGTTGTAAAATCACAAGCAACGGGAATATAAAGAATCTTATCATTTGGCATTAAATGAGAAAAAAAGGCAGTATCTATTTCAATGCTATCTTGTATATCACCGCCGCCACCCAAAAACAAAACCATTTTTAATTCCTTTATATGTTATCTTGTGATTTTAAGCCAGTATATATAATTTATACAAATGCAATACCGTATTTATTTTAGATAATCAGGAATTGAACCACATTTTTTCTCAGCGTTTTTTAGCATATTTTCAATGACTTTATCTTTTTCTTTATCTGAGGGATTTTTTGTATTCATTTCTTTGTATGTGGTAATGAAACTATCAATAAAGCAATCGCATTTTTTCATCGATTTGGAATTGTTTATTTTCTTATCTTGGGTCATAGAATTTTTACAGCCAAAGCGTAAGTTATCCATGGTTTCAAAAAAACGTTTTTCTCTTTCTTCATCATTTTTAGCTTCATATTCATAATCATATTGAATTATAGGAACTGTTTTGATGCTTTCATTTTTTGTTTCATATCTATAGACACCATCTTGAATTGCACATTTTTCTTCAGGGACATTTACGAGCATGTCGTCATAGTAGTAAATGCCAGGCTGAGGTGTGAGTAAAACAACGGTATTATTAAAGCATAATTCGCCGTCATTACATTCGTAAGCTAAAGCATATCCATCCGCAAAAACTTGCAATACTTTAAACCTTACCATATCCATACAAGCTTTATTTCGTTCAGATTTTTCAATATTATCAAGAACATCAACTTGTGGAATATTTGTACATGCGGATATCAATAGAACTAAAGTAAAAATTATTTTTTTCATGATAGTCTCCTTTTATGGTTGTAAGGTTATCAAATTGATTTTCATAATGCAAATAAATATTTCCTAACTTCAAGTCATAGATGGCGATAAGTTGAATAATGATATCGAGTCTGGAGAGGGATAATATATATCAGATGAGATACGAAATTGATTAAAATCCCGTAAGCTATTGAAATACAAAGATTGGTAATAAAAAAGTTCGGATGTTGCTCAAAAAAAGCCTATTTTGACTTTTAAACATCCGAACCAGTATAAATGCTTGATATATAAAGAAAAAGCTGGGGTGGCTGGATGTGTCAATACCAACCCATAAAACCTTGTTTTACGTAAAATCAATAACTTGTCTAAATATCGTCTGGGGTGTAAAACTCAAAGTTATTAGCAGTTTTCATTAGCACTGCTAATAAAATATATTAGCACAAATTCGCTGTCAATCAGGAATACCAAGGCTTGTGAGGAAATTTTCACTGCTAATAACTTTTAAGGGCGTGTAAAGTATATTTTACAAAAGGCTGAGTTAACAGTTTGTGTGGTAGGGTAGATTTGCTATTAATCAGGTATGCTAAAAAACACACATCGTCAAAAAATGACGTACTTGTCTTATAAGATAAAGGTATCTAAGTTAAAGGAGATGCTTTTATGGAAAAGTTTGAACAATATAAAATGTATGCGTATTTAAGCAATGCATTAAAAAATAAAAATTTTTTGAGAAGACGTTTGGTAAAAATTTATGATTGGTATGAAGATCAAGAGGAGAAATTTATTGATTATGCTTGGGTAACAAAAGCCGAAGATAATAAATGTATAAATTTTAAGACCTTGTATAAAAGCCAAAAGAAAATAGCAGACTTGCGTGGTGAAGAATTTGCTTTCAAGATTAATAAAAAAATAAAATCATTAAAAAATATTGCACCTTCACTTATCGAAAAACGCCTCAGATGTGTTTATAAACTTTTGGCTTTACCTGAAATAGAGCAAGAACTATTAGGCCTTTTGGTAAGAATTAAAACAGATGAAAATATTGAAAATTTTTGTCGGAATATTTGTGGCAGAAGTTTCAAGAAAAAAGACGCTGCTTCTTTATATTTATCAATTAAGCCCAGTAAACTAGAGGAACTATTTGATAATTCGGCCTTATTGTTTCAATTAGGTTTGGTTGAGCGAGAATTTAATGGTGATGTTTATGCTTCTGATTTGATAATAAAATTGTTGCTGCAAAATATTAAAAATGTATCGGATATTAAAAACACAATCTTAGGTAAAAAATGCAAGTCCAGTCTGGAATGGAATGATTTTACCCATGTAGAAGAAAGAGATTTTTGTGCAAGAATTTTTGAAAAGGCTGTAAAAAATAAGGAGAAAGGCGTTAATTTGCTTATTTACGGAGAACCAGGAACCGGTAAGACTGAATTTGCTAAGACTCTGGCGCAGCAAATAAATGCAGAGATTTATGCTATCGGCGAAAAATTTGAAGATGTGGAACGAAAAGACAGTTTGAAGCTTGCTTGTTCAATTTTAGCAAAAGACAATAATGTCTGTTTGCTTATTGATGAAGCTGATGACTTTTTGGAAGAAGGATGTTATTTTTTTAGCCGCAAAAAAGAAAACGATAAGCTTTATGTTAATCGTCTTCTTGAGAATAATCAAACTCCGACAATTTGGATTATCAATTCAATTGAGAAAATTGATAAATCATATTTACGACGTTTTACCTATGCTTTGAATTTTACTAAACCAAATTTGAAAATAAGAACAGCTATATGGCAGAAAAAATTAAAAGCTAACAAATTACCGGCAGGTTATGATGTCGCCAAAGATTTTGCTATCCAATATAAGCTACCGCCATCTTTTATTACAACAGCAGTTAGGAGTGCAAAACTTGCTGGTGGCGGATTGCTCGAGGTTAAGCAAAGTTTGAAATCTTTGGAAAAGGCATATAATAATGGGCATTTTGTAATGCCTAAAATGACTAATAAAAACTGTTTTAATCCAAAATTGTTAAATACAGATACTGATTTAGAGTTTTTAACGACAAGAATTAAGACCTTGCCACAACGTAATTTTTCTTTGTGCCTATATGGAGTATCAGGAACAGGTAAATCGGCTTATGGAGAATATTTATCAGAAATACTTGGTTTACCGATTGTAAAAAAGAAGTGTTCGGATTTGTTGTCAAAATGGGTTGGTGGAACCGAAGAAAATATTGCCTCCGCTTTTAATGAAGGATTGGAAAATCAGGCGGTTTTGATTTTTGATGAAGCAGATAGCTTTTTGCAAGACAGAAATGAGGCTTTTCATTCTTGGGAAGTGACGCAAGTTAATGAGATGTTGACGCAGATGGAAAATTATCCCTATCCGTTTGTATGTACGACTAATTTGATGGATAGTTTGGATAAAGCCAGCTTGCGTCGGTTTACGTTCAAAGTTGCTTATGATTATATGACTGAGGAACAATCTTGTATGGCATTTAAGCATTTCTTTAATATTGCTGATGTAAACTTATCTCATCTTAATTCTTTAGTTCCCGGTGATTTTGTAGTGGTTAAGCAAAAGGCTGAAATTTTAGGGTTACTGCAAAATAAGAATGAATTGATAAAAATGTTGGAGCAGGAACAAAAAAACAAGGCCCCAGTTCAGCATAAAATGGGATTTTTGTGAAAGTGAGTTAAAATGGCTTACGAAAAAACATTTGATTTACTTGATTTGGCAACTTGGATGCAGTCATCAAGAGAAGGAGTTAGTCTAAATGATATTGCCTCTAAGTATAATGTTTCTCGCCGAACAGCAGAACGTATGCGCGATATGATAGTAATCAGGTTCCCGCAAGCAGAAGAGGTGGTGGGCGAAAATAATCAGAAACGTTGGTATATTCCACAAGGTACACTCAAAGATTTGATTAATTTTTCAGCGGAAGAATTATCGGTTTTGGAAACGGCTAAGGAATTGTTTTCCAATCAGCAAATGGCAGATAAAAAAGAAATTCTAAATAAAGTTATTGAAAAAATCAAAGCCAGCATTAAACCTGATATAATGCGCAAAATTGAGCCTGATGCAGAAGCGTTGCTGGAAGCGGAAGGATTTATTTGTCGACCGGGGCCGAAGTTGCATGTTGATGAAAAAATTCTGGCCAAAATTCGTCAGGCTATTTTGGAATGTCATCAAATAAGAATTGAATATAAGAATAAAGACAGTGGTAAAATTAGCTATAATACCTTAAATCCGTTTGGTTTTTTGTATGGTGACAGGAATCATTACTTGGTTGCGCACCATGCAGATGGCTATTATAATGATGAAGTTCACAACTTTATTTTGAGTAATATTAAAAAAGTTGAGATTTTGGATGATGTCATTGTTAACTTGCCAAATTTTAGCTTACAAAACTACGCAGAAAAATCCTTTGGAGCCTATCATGAAGAGCCTTTTGAGGTGGAATGGTTATTTGACGAAGAAGTGGCAGAAGAAGCCGCACAATATATTTTTCATCCCACTCAAACGATGGTTAAAAATCCTGATGGTTCTTTGACAGTTAAATTTACAGCCGGAGGCCATTTAGAAATGGAATGGCATTTGTATACATGGGGAAAGCACGTAAAAGTTATTAAACCAGAGGGATGGTATGATAGAATTAAAGAAAGATGACCTCTTATAAATTAATATATTAACATATTTGATGTCTTTCTTGTAATGATGAATAAGCTTTTCTGTTGTAAAAAAGGGAAAATATAAAAAATGAGACTTTCTAAATCAGACTATATGTTAGGGACTTTTTGTCCTAAGGCTTTATGGATAAAAAAACATAAAAAAGAGCTCTTAGAGGATAGCGAAGATGCTTGGAGTTTCTATGGTTCTGATATTCAGTATTGGGCGCAAAAACTTTATCCTGACGGAATAGAAGTGGATGTTCCAACCTGGGAAGTAGATAAAGGGGCTGAATTAACCGAAAAACTGAGTGAGAAAAACTCTGTTTTGTTTAAAGCTGTGGCAAAGCTTGAAAGTGGAGAATTCTGTCGTCTTGATATATTGCAAAAAGATGGCAGTAAATGGAACTTGATAGTCATTAAAGGGACGACGCATGTAAAAGATGAGCATCTTAAGGATTTGGCTTTTCAATACTTTGTTTTTTCTAATGCCGGTTATAAGCTTAAGGATTGTTATGTTTTGCACCTTAATAAAGCATATAAGAGAAAGAAAAAAATAAATCTCAAAAAACTTTTTGCCTTAGAAAATGTAACTACTGATGTTATGGCGCAATATGATAATATGGTTGAGGAAAAAGCAAAGCTTTTGATGCTTCAAAATAAGAGTGAAGAGCCACAAATACAAATTTCTAAAAAATGTCAGGACTGTGATTTTTATAATTATTGCTGCTCTAAGGTTCCAGAATATTCTATTTGGGATGTTTTTTCGCATCAAACAGCCGATAATATATGCTTAGAGCTTAATTCTTATGATATTAATGATCTTGTTGCATCTGATTATTATGGTAAGCAGTTTATTGATATTTCCGCTTGGCAAAAACAAGAGATTTATCGTGATAAAAGTAAGATACAGAGCTTTTTAAAGCAGCTGAAATATCCGTTATATTATCTCGACTATGAAACAATTGAGCCGGCAATACCGCTTTTTGAGAATTCAGGGCCATATCAGGATATTCCTTTTCAATTTTCTTTGCATGTTCAAAAAATACCTGGAGGTGAGGTAAAACACTTTAGCTTTTTGCATAAAGAAAAAAGTGATCCTCGTCGCAGTTTGGCAGAAGCGCTTGTTAAAAATTGCGGAAAAAGTGGTTCTGTCATTGTGTATAATGAAAACTTTGAGAGAAAGCGTAATGAAGAATTAGCAGAATTATTTCCTGACTTGGCTAAAGAAATTTTAAATATTAATGAACGATTGATTGATCAATTAATTCCTTTTCGGTATCGTTATTTGTATCACTACAAACAATGTAGTTCTGCTTCGATAAAGAAAGTTCTTCCCTCATTTACTGATTTAAGTTATGACAATTTGGAAATTCATGATGGAAATGAATCGATGGATCGTTATTTGGCATTTATGAATGGTAAACTTACACCGAATGAAGAAAAAATCCTCTTTGATGGATTAGAGACGTATTGTGCGCAGGATACCTATGCCATGGTTTTGCTGATGGATGTGTTATATAAAAATGCTCAATAAGGAAAATTTATAAAATTATCCGATTTGTATCAAAAAGTGAATGACCTTTGAATGATTGCGACAATTATTGTCGTAGGTGTGTGTTATTATTAAAATGTAAGGGATAATTTTATTGAAAGGTTTTAGGTAATGATGGATAGCATAGGAGTGTATTCGCTCCATCTGATAAGGCTAGGGTAGGACTTTGTTATTGACATATGAATATGTCAATAACGTTCGACTATAAGCCTCACCTTGGAAATTAAAGCTGAAGCTTTAATTATTGTTTAAGTATTCATCATTACCTAAATTCAAAGTGATGGTTAAGAAAACAGAAATTGCATTACTTTATGATTTGCTTGGTGTAACAGCTCAAGAATTTTATTACTTATCTAAAAATGCTGATAATCTCTATCATACGTTTAGAATACCCAAAAGAAGAGGAGGCTATAGAGTGATCTCATCTCCGGCGGATAATTTGTTAGAAATTCAAAGGGCAATTTATAAAAAAATATTGGAACCAAACTTTTATCCGAGAGCTTATTGTGTAGGGTTTGTTCATACAAAAAGTATTGTTGATAATGTTATGCCGCATTTAGGTAATGATTATGTTTTGAAGATTGATCTAAAGGATTTTTTTTATCAATAAAGTTTCATAAAATTATTAGGATATTTAGACAATTAGGCTACTCCTATAGAGTGAGCTATTTGCTAGCAAAATTATGTTGCCGTTGTAATGAATTGCCACAAGGTGCGCCAACCAGTCCAATTTTGAGTAATATGGTAATGGAAATTTGTGATAGTTGGTTAGAAAATATTAGCCAGACATATAATCTGACTTATACCAGATATGCAGATGATTTAACCTTTTCATCTAAGGTGGACTTTTCTGCTGAAATTATGGCGCAGATTTATAAGGTATTAGAAGATTTTGATTTTCTGATAAATCAAAACAAAACGCAAATATTAGGACCTAAAGATAAGAAAATTATTACAGGTATCTCAATATCATCTGGGTGTGCAAAGCTTCCTCGAATAACGAAAAGACGTTGGAAACAGGAATTTTATCTGCTCAAAAAATACGGACTGATGCAACATAAGCAAAATATAAAAAAAGAATTGTCAATAAATGTTTCTTGCTTGCAAGGACGTTTGTCGTTTTGGAAAATGGTTGAGCCAGATAATAAATTTATTGCCGATGCATATAAGACACTTAATACAGTAATTTCAGATTTGGCCAAATAAATTAATGATATTTTTAATGGTTGGATTTTAGAATATAAATAGTATGAAGGAGATAAAAATGCAGGCAGAAGATTTAGAAAAATTTAAAAAAAATTTAAGTGAGTTGGAAGTAGAATATAGGCTAAGAACATCATCCGAAATCCCTAATTTTGAAGGTATAGATTGTTATTCAAAAGATGGTATATATCAGCGTCAATTTTTTGTCTTTGATGAAGCCAAAGATAAAGAAAAGGCAAATACCATAGTCGTGTTGGTCGGAGCTAATTATGGTCAAAATTATGCGGCCGAAAAAAATATTATTCCGGAGAAAAGCGATCAGTATATTAATAATGGTAGAAAAAATATTGAAAAAAAGTCAGAAAAGTTAAATTTCAAAGGCAAATGTCATATTTTGTATACTAATTTATCTCCATGGATTACACAAAAATGCTGGACTGAAATTTCATCAAGCTTGGATAGAAAGCGTTTTTTATATGAGGCTGCAAGATTGGAGTATATTGTAAGATTGTTGCCTCTGTTAGAAAAATTTGACAATGTCATTTGGATTGGTCATACAATTGATATTGAAAGTAATTTACGAGAATTTTTTAAACGCAAAAGCTTTAAGGGAATAAATTGGTTTTTGGCTCGAAACGTTATTAATTCAGGACCGAGAGGATGGGATATACTAGAGGAAGTGAAAAATCTAGGCAAATAAGTTGTTTTTTGAACTCGTAAAAGTTATAAATCTATGTCTGGAGCATAATACCATTCCATAAAACCTTGTTTTGCGTAAAATCAATAACTTATCTAAATATCGTCTGGGGTGTAAACCTCAAAGTTATTAGCAGTTTTCATTAGCACTGCTAATAAAATATATTAGCACAAATATACCAAGGCTTGTGGGAGAATTGGGAAAGCAAAGTAGTTGTAAAATGCATTTTACAAATTGCATTAATCTTGTATTGCTGTTAAGTATATTTAACAAAACTATTGACTTTTGTTTATTTGTTAATTATATTTAACAATATAAGGAGGACTAATATGCAAAATGGATCGGAAATAATAATAGGAAGACCACAATATTTAGAACAATTAAAAAAGTGGAAAAATCAACCTGATTTGATTAAAATCATAACAGGCGTTAGGCGTTGTGGTAAGTCTAAACTTTTTTACTTATATCAATTTGATTTGCTGGCAAATAAAGAAGCGGATTATAGCCAAATTATCAATATAAACCTAGAAGACCGTTTGATGACAAGAGAAATAGGTTTAACGCTTGAGGCTAATAATCGATTGAGCGGAACAGATGCGTTATTGGATTATATTGTTAAAAAGCTTAATCCTGAAAAAATGAACTATGTTTTTCTAGATGAAATACAATTGCTAGATGATTGGCAAGTTGTAGCAAACACATTGAGACTGAGAGATAATATAGATGTTTATTTAACAGGTTCAAATGCGTATATGTTTTCTAGTGATTTAGCCAATCAATTGGGGGGAAGATATATAGAAATCAAAATGCAACCTCTATCTTTTAGAGAATATTTTGATGCATATCCGATGTTCGCTCAACTTTATACAAGAACTAGGAAAGATATTGAAAATTTGCATCACCCTGCATATTTGTATTCCCATTATATAAAAGAAGGTGGTTTTCCTCAAACATTAAGCCTTGTGTATGATAAGCAGCTAATAAATGATTATTTAATGGATACGGTATATTTAAATACTATTCAAAAAGATGTTGTTCGTCGTTTTGGTATTGCAGATGGAAATAAGTTAGAAGGTGTTGTTCGCTATCTATTTGACAATATTGGTAATGAGACATCTATTCGAGGAATAGAACGCGGTCTAAAATCTATGGGTTTTAGTGTTTCCGTTCCAACTATTAGTCAGTATATTCAAGGTTTGGAAGATAGTTATTTGCTTTATAAGTGTGAACCTTTTGACATTAAAGGTAAGCAACTTTTAGAAACAAATGCCAAATATTATGTTGCGGATATTGGCTTGAGGACAGCGTTATTGGGAAAAGAGGGAGCTGATTCAGGTCATATACTTGAAAATGTCGTTTATCTTGAATTAATAAGAAGAGGGTATAAAGTCTCTTTGGGTAAAGTTTATTCCAAAGGGAGGTTAGTCGAAGTAGATTTTGTTGCGACAAAAAGTGGCGGTATTGTTGAATATTATCAAGTATCTTTGAGTGTTCAAGATACTCAAACATTAGAGAGAGAATTAGAACCATTGCAAGCAATTGATGATAATTTCCCAAAATTTTTATTAACAATGGACTATGATGAAAGTGATAATAAAGGAATTAAACACATAAATGCGCTTAAGTGGTTATTAGACTTTGATTAAGTTGATTTTGGTTTATTCAAAATTTAGGCCTTTTTTATAGGCAAAAAATCTCTGAAAACAAGGTTTTATCTGAAATTTGGCAAGGGAGGATTGATGTGTCAATGCCAATTCATAAAACCTTGTTTTGTATAAAATCAATAGCTTATCCTGATATTGTCTGTGGTGTAAAACTCAAATTTCTCAGTTTTTAGATTTTAAAAAAGTTTGCAAAAACAATTTCTTAATTAAAAATTATCTGAGGAGGCTGGATGCGTCAATACCAACCCATAAAACCTTGTTTAACGTAAAATCAATAACTTATCTAAATATCGTCTGGGGTGTAAACCTCAAAGTTATTAGCAGTTTTCATTAGCACTGCTAATAAAATATATTAGCACAAATCTCAAAGTTATTAGCAGTTTTCATTAGCACTGCTAATAAAATATATTAGCACAAATTCACTGTCAATCAGGAATACCAAGGCTTGTGAGGAAATTTTCACTGCTAATAACTTTTAAGGGCGTGTAAAGTGTGTTTCTTAAACAAACGAAATAAATTATTTTAATGTTGATTTAATGTAAAAATAATGTTATTTTAATGTAAAAATAACATTAAAGGAATTGTCATGGCTTTTCATCCGAAATATACAGTAACAGCTCAGATGCTTGCAAATCTTTCAAAAATCGAAGTTATTAAGCAGCAGTTTGAAAATCAACCAATATCACCACAACTTTTGTTATCATTGCGAGAAAGTGCAAAAGTGGCCACAATTCACTATTCAACGCAAATTGAAGGCAATCGTTTGAGCGGAAAAGAGGTTGCAGAAGCTCTAAAAGGTCGAAAACTTCCTCAAAGAGAAAAAGACGAGCAGGAAGTTAAGGCTTACTATAAGGCTTGGAATGCAATGGAAGAAGCTGTTGTGGCTAATCATTCTTTTGATGAAGAGCTGATTGCACATATTCATAGTTTGGTTGAGGCTAGCCAAAGTATAATACCATACCGAGATAATCAAAATGCCATTTATGATAGCGAAACCGGAGCTAAAATTTATTTGCCACCGGAAGCCAAAGATGTGCCGGAGATGATGCGAGATTTTTGCCAATGGGTGCAAAATGCGACTAATTTACCGGTTCCATTGGTAGCAGGAATAGTGCATTATCAATTTGTAACCATACACCCTTATTATGACGGAAATGGCCGAACCGCACGATTATTGACAAGTTTTGTTATGCGTAAAGGCGGTTATGGTCTAAAGGGAATTTATTCCTTGGAAGAATATTATGCAAAAGATTTAATCCGTTATTATGACGCATTACAAACGCATCCGCATCATAATTATTATTACGGAAGGAATGAAGCAGACATAACTTCATGGTTGGAATATTTTGTGGCCGGTGTGGCTGATGCTTTTGATAAAGTTAATCAACACGCGGTAAATGAACAAACTAAAGGTTATACGACAGATAAAAGCCCGATATTGCGTGAATTGGATATTAAGCAACGCAAAGTTTTAGAGCTGTTTGCAGAGTATAAGGAAGTCAACAGTACGCAAATTGCGGAAATTTTAGGGCTTTCAGCAGCATCGTCCCGATTTTTATTGCGCCAGTGGATTGCGGAAGGTTTTTTGCAATATGCTAATGAGTCAAAAAAGGCTAGAACTTATCAATTGGCTGAAAAATATGAAATGATTTTTTAGTAAATATACTGTTTCCTGTCGTTTTCCTGCGTTTTGAGTGTAGGAATTGATTTTTTATGATAAATTTACCGAAAAACAGCCATACATGCGTTGGTTGACAAGAAAATGCGCAAAACAAAATATTTTTCGCACAGCTTCATGATTTTAATTGCAAATTAAGACCTTGGTTTATAATATAAACTCAGTTATGGGGAAATGCTCCATAATCAGTACCTTTAGTGGTACGGGGCTTTCATCGGCTCTATTGCGTTCGGTGTTAGGATATAACATCGTTATATTGTTGGCTACTCATCATAGCTGACGGTAAATATATCCCCGATACATAGAAATATGGTCGGGGAGCTTTTGGCGTATGTTCAGAAGTTTTTTGACTTTAAAGGCTAAGAGAATCATTTAACGCAATATGATTGATGAACTCTCCGACCACCTTAAATAGGTGGTTTTCTTTTAATTGCAATTAAAGAAGAAGGAAGTTTAATCATATGAAAAATAGACTTTTATTTTCAACAGCATTAGTCGCCGTCCTCAGTGCAACTAATGTTTATGCGGAAGATGAACATATCACAGAAGATATTTCTATTAATTCTGATACAACCATTACGGAAGAAAATGCAAAGAACTATGCAACAACCGGAAATATTAATGTTTCCGGAGGAACAATTACGGCAACCGGTGATAGTGGCTTAGCACAACTTAATGATGGTGCAACAAAAAACAAATTTGAAATAAGTGGCGGAACATTTGATTTTTCGACAGGTGCAGGTATTTATGCCGAAGGAAATCAAGGTCAATATAATACAACAGCCGCAGATATAGATATCACAGGTGGTAATTTTAACATAAAAGATGGTGGTGAAATTACACTTGTTGGTAAGGGAAATTTAAATATAGGCGGCAATGCAAATATCACGATGGATTATTCTTTGGAAGTTGCAGGAGATGATTTGCATAATGGTGGTATCCTGCATGAAGGTCAAAGCGGTGATATTAATATTTCCGGTGGTAAAATTAATTTAACCGGAGAAGTTGCGAAGATAGAACGTGGCGGTTATGATGGCGATTGGTATTATAATTCGGAAACTGGTGCAACTATGGCTCCCAATGACGGACAAGGAGTTGCTCCTGAAGGTGCAGATACCGATAATTATCATATTTCTACAGGAGATATTAACATTTCCGGTGGAGAAATTGCTCTTAATGATGGAGCTAGAATCTCAACAACATATAAAAATACCGGAGATATTAACATTAGCGGGGGTAAAATTACTTTAAATAACTCCAATATTGAGAATAATGCTGCACAACCATTGTCCAAAAATGCAATTAATGTTACCGGTGGTCATATTGTAATGAATGGAACTTCTCAAATCCTTGGAGGAGCTAAACCCGATGATGCAGATCCAATGCAAGATCCGTATATTGATATTAATATACGTGGCGGTGTTATTGATATGAATGATTCTGCTAAAATTGCATTACGTTCGGCTTCAGGAGGAAGTATTAATATAACAGGAGGTACTGTTAATGTTAATGGCGATAACCAAATTGTCGATGAAGTTAATTTAAGTAATGCTGTCATTAATATTGCTGACGGAGCAAAGCTTTCTACGTTAGATTACCTTGGAGAAGATGATAGTTTGTCTCGCAGTGTGATTAATTTGGGACAAAATGGAAGCCTTAATATTTCCGGTGCTTTAGATTCAAATGTTGATGGAAATGGTTTTATTAACTTTAATAATAACGGTGCTAAAATCACCGGTAATGTCAATATGACCGAAGGTGGTGTGATGAATGTTGGTTTGAATAATGCCGTTATTGAAGGTGATGCCACATTTAATTCCGGATCTACTTTGAAGTTGGAAATTGCCGATAGCGGTAATGGTTCTTTGCAAGCAAACTCCATTATCGGTAACGAAGGCTCTAAATTGGCTTTGAATATTACCAAACAAATGGAAATTAATCAAAGTGAGAGTTTTGAGCTCTTAAAAGGAGAAGTAACGGATAATTTTACAAAAGAAATTTCTAATAACCGTTATAAAGTCACTTCTGAAGATGGTAAAAATTTCAAAGTAACATATGAAAATAGCGCTTCTGATGTGGTTAATGATGCCGGTGGTACATCAAGTAATGCTTCTACGGCTGAAGCTTGGGATGGTATGAAAAACAATACATCAGTCAGTGCTGCTGCTCAAGATGTTGCTGCAAAATTAAATGATTTGTCTCAAAACGACAAAAAAGGATATGTTGCCGCTTTGACCGCTGTTGCGCCGGAAGTTGCACCAATGGTTCAAAAGACACAAAGCGAGACGGCTAACCAAGTGTTTGGTGCTGTTAGCACACGTTTAACCGGTGGCTCTGTTTCAACCGGTGGGGAAGGTATGTCTTCCGGTGATAATATTTTTGAACGTGCAGCCATGTGGGTTCAAGGCTTGTTTAATAAATCTAAACTTGATGATACTTCAAAATCTTATGGTTTTGATGCTGATAGCTCAGGTGTTGCAATGGGTGCTGAAAAATATGTTACCGAAGACACCAAAATCGGTTTAGGTTATGCTTATACCAATACCGACATTGACGGCTTTATGAGAAGTACCGATGTTGATACACATACAGCCTTTGTTTATGGAGAATATAAGCCCAGCAACTGGTATGTGAACGGTATTATGTCTTATGGTTGGTCTGATTATTCCGAAAACAAAAATGTTTCAGGAATTGGTGTTAAAGCTGACTATGATGCAGAAACCTTTGGTTTGCAAGCCATGACAGGTTATGATATGCAAGTTAAAGGCTTTGGTTTAACCCCTGAGGTTGGTTTGCGTTATGTTCATATCAGCCAAGATGGCTATACAGATTCAGCCGACCAAAAGGTATCAAGCAGTGATTCCGACATCTTAACCGGTGTTATCGGAGCTAAAGTCAGCAAGACTTGGACACTTGAAAACGGTATGAACATTAAGCCGGAAGCCAGAATTGCAGCCACTTATGACTTGATGAACGATGATGTTAATTCTGTTGTAACTTTGGCTAATGGTTCAGCTTATGCGGTAAAAGGTGATGCATTAGACCGTTTCGGTATGGAATTTGGCGCCGGAGTAACGACAGAAGTCAACGATGATGTTGAATTTGCATTAGGTTATGAAGGCAAATTCCGTGAGAATTATCAAGACCACACCGGTTTGGTTAACTTAAAATATAAATTTTAAGGCTTAATTTGCAGCATGAAATACCCTGTAACTGTTTGGTTTCAGGGTATTTTCTTTTTTTTAACAATCTTGTGCAAATAATGAACTATGAGAAATGGCTTTTATAAAATTGTAGTTGCGATTTTTTTATTGAGCGGATGCCAAAGTATTTCCGTTCCTCCGTCGTATGAATATAAAGAAATTGCAACGAGAGATTTCACAATTGCAAGTTGGCAAAAAATCACGGAGCCTAAAGGGGTATATAAAATATACATAGAAGGGGACGGTTATGCATTTAATGTACACGGACGCCCCACACAAGACCCGACACCCAAAGGAACATTGGTTCGTGAGTTGGCTTTTGGAGACAATAGCCCGAATGTGATTTATCTTGCGAGGCCTTGTCAGTATGTCAAAAGCCCGATTTGTTCTCAAAAACATTGGACAACGGCACGTTTTGCACATGAAGTTGTTAATGCAGAATATGAGGCTATCAAACAAATTGCGGGGGAGCATCCGTTGATTTTAATCGGGTTTTCCGGTGGCGCGCAAATTGCAGGCTTAGTGGCTTCGGCAAAGAATGGTTTGAATATCAAAAAAATCATCACCATTGCAGGAAATCTCGAGCATTCAGCGTGGACACAATATCATAATTTACCCCCACTTAATGAATCAATGAACTTGGCTGATTATCGTCATCAATTTGCAGAATTTCCGCAAATCCATTATGTCGGAACAAAAGACAAAGTAATCCCTCCGGTGCTGGTGGAACAGTTTGTCGGAAATGAGAATTTGATAATTAAGGTTAAAAACGCAAGCCACAATTCCGGTTGGGAAGAGATTTATCCAAAAGTATGGTTTGAAAAATAATGCATTTTCCCCGCGTTTTCCTGACCAGCCAACGCACAAATCGCAATTTACATACAACGCGTCGCAAAATTAATGCGATGACATAAAATTTTGGGGAAAATATTTTTTTATTATTAACAAAAACTTAGAATTTTGTATCTATAATATATATTAACCTTTTATTAACACATTCGCTGCGGTGGAGCTCTTATGTTTGATTTTCAAGAAGCTATAAAAGCATTGGGTTTTGTTTTGAAGGATGGTGCTTCTAGCTTAACATATACAAAACAATACACAGATAACAATAATTATGAAATTACAGTTGATATTGATGAAAAAGATTATAAGAAATCCAAAATAAATTTTGGTAAAGATATTACATATGGTAGAGCTACAACTCAAGATATGCATCAAAGAGAAACATTTGTTGTTCTCGAATGTGTTGACAGATTGTTGTCTAATGGCTATTCCCCCAAAGAAATAGTTTTAGAAAAAGATTATCCTAGTGGTAGAAAAGAGAAAGGGCAATTTTTAGATATTTTGATAACTAAGGAAGGTCTACCGTTTTATATGATTGAGTGTAAAACATATGGTGATAAATATAATGAAGAGTTAAAAAATTTAAGAGCAAATGGTGGACAACTACTAACGTATTACACAAATGATAGAGCTGTAAAAGCGATTTGTTTATATTCCTCAACATTAAAAGAAGGAAAAATCGTTGCAGAATATCAGATAATAGATACTTCAGAATTTAACGGATCAGATAAAAAAGATTTGTATAATAATTGGGATAAAAGTTTTTCAAATATTCCATTATTTAAAAAGCCCTATGGTTTGAACTCTAAAAGTTTGACAAAAGACGATCTAAAGCCAATAGTCGAAGATAGAAAATTGTATAATGGCTTTGCACGAATTTTAAGAAAGTATGCTGTTTCAGATTTAACGAATGCATATAATAAGTTATTTAATTTATTTTTATGCAAGATTGTAGATGAAGATAAGTTATACTCGAATTCATCTTATGATATACAATTTCAATGGAAAAAAGAAGATACTAGCTATGATGTGCTGGATAGATTGTCAAATTTATATAATGAAGGAATTGATAAATATCTAAAGATATCTGTTACCGATTATTCAAGATCAAAATTTTTAGAAGATATTAAGACGTTATCTAATGGAAATAAGGAGTTAGGGGCGGAATTATTAAAAGAGTTTAATGAATTAAGGTTTATTAAAAATAATGAATTTGCATTTATTGAAGTGTTTAATATGGATACATTCAAACAGAATTCATTGATTTTAAGAGAAGTTGTTAAATTATTCGAAAAAGTAAAAATTAAATATTCCGATAAAGACCAATTTTTAGGGGATTTTTTTGAAAGATTGTTGAATATCGGTATTAAACAAACAGAAGGACAATTCTTTACACCTATTCCAATTGCAAATTTTATAGTAAATTCAATTCCTTTTGAAAAAATAATTGAAAATAAAATTAAAAAAGATGATGAAAAATTTCTTCCTTATATGATTGATTATGCTTGTGGGGCTGGGCACTTTATAACTGAATTTATGCATCGAATAGAGCCAATTTTAAATAAATACAAGCAATCTGACTTTAAAACAAAATTGCAAATGCAGAATTTTAAACAATGGGCACAAAATCAATATGCGTGGGCAAAAGAGTTTGTCTACGGAATAGAAAAAGATTATCGATTAACTAAAACATCAAAAATAGCGTGTTTTTTGAATGGTGACGGTGATGCTAATATTATTACAGGAAATGGTTTAGATAGCTTTGATAGTGATATATTTGATAATACTGTTTTATATGAACGTTTAAAAGATGGTGATATATATTCAAAAGATAATCCTGTATTCGATTGTTTAATAGCTAATCCTCCATATTCTGTTCAAGAATTTAAAGATACTTTGAAAAAGTCAAATGAAGAGCCATATGGAGCAAAGAATTTTGAATTATTTAAATTTTTGGGCGACAGTTCAGATGATATAGAATGTTTGTTTATGGAAAGAGCTAAACAACTAGTCAAAGAAGATGGTTACGCAGCAATTATTTTGGCTAATACTTTTCTGACAAATTCAGGTATTCATCAAAAAACAAGAAAAATGATTCTAGAAAATTTCAAAATTAAAGGAATTGTAGAGTTGGGATCCGGTGCTTTTATGGCAACAGGAACTAACACAATAGTATTATTTATGCAAAAAAGAAAAAATGGTGAATTAGATAAAATAAAAGCTATTCATAATGAACTAAAGAATTCATTAAAAGATATTAATTTTAATGGAAAAGTGAAATTTATTTCTCAATTTATTAAAAATACTTATGATGATCTAGATTTTGAAAGTTATAAATCTTTATTTGATAAGTGTCCGACTGATAAATTTAAGGCATCTGATTTATATGAAGAGTATTGCGATAGTGTAATATCTAAATTAGAAGCAAAGTTATCTAAAACGAAAAAAGAAACAGATAAGGAGAAACTTCAAAAAGATATAGAAAAATGTAAAACAAAAAGCCCAGATTTAGATGAATTAATTAATATTGAGTTGGATAAAATATATTTATATTTACTAAACGATGAAATTAACACAATTGTTATCTCTGCTGGTGAAAGTAAAGATGAAATTGCAGATTTCCTTGGCTATAAATTTTCAAAACGTAAAGGAGATGAAGGTCTAAAAGAACTTACAGATAAAGCAATTAAAGAATTAGATACATATACAAAGAGAGAAACTATTAATTCAAAATTGTATAACCCAAATGAAGTTTTGGATTCAGATAAAGTTAATTATTACATATATAAAAATTTACTTGATGATAAATTATCTGAACAAGATATAGCGGAAATGAAGCAGAACATTAAAGGTATGAATTATTATGCCTTAAATGACCTTTTTGAATATGATGCACTTGATTTTGATGAAACTATTGGGATGGAAAGTAAAAAAAAAATCAAAATTTTAAGTAAATATCCATTAGTGCCATTAAGAAAAATTGCTTTTGTTGAAAAAGGAACTAGTATTACAAAGAAAAACATTATTGAAGGGAATATTCCTGTTGTGGCAGGGGGCATAGAGCCGGCTTATTATCATAATCAGTCAAATAGAGAAAAAAATATAATAACCGTATCTGCATCTGGAGCTAATGCTGGTTTTGTAAACTTTTATGATTGTTCTATTTTTGCATCGGATTGCAATACAATAAAATCTCGTAATGAAAAAAAATATCAAACAAAGGTTATTTATAATCTTTTATTATCGGTTCAAGATGATATATATTCGCATCAAAAAGGAGCTGCTCAAGGTCATATATATGTGTCTGATCTTAAGAAAATTAGATTACCTGAACTAGATGAAGATATTCAAAATAATTTAATTTTTGAATTAGATAAAATAGCAGAGCATAAAGTAAGACTAGAGAAAGAGATTTATAGCTTAGAAAAAGAAATTTTAGATTATTTATCAGGCATTACAACTGATAAACAAGAAAAAATTAGTAAGTTCCTAAAATTAGAATATGGTATAGCTTTACCAGAAAATAAAAGAGTTGAAGGTGTATATCCAGTAGTTGGATCAGGAGGAATTGTTGGCGGTCATAATGAATATATGCTTAAAGGTCCAGCTGTAATTGTCGGACGTAAAGGATCAGTTGGTTCTGTATACTATGTTACAGATAATTGTACTCCTATTGATACAACATTTTATGTTAAGTTAAATAATCCTAATTATAAGCTTAAATATATATATTATTTATTTAAAACACTAAAATTAGAAAATCTCAATGTAGGATTGGGGCCTGGAGGGGTTAACCGAAATAAAATATATAATATTAAGGTATATATGCCACAACCAGAACAACAAGAGATAATTCTATCAAAAATAGAAAAAAATGAAAGCAAAATTGCAAAAATTCAGGATGAAATGAAAAAAATACCTTTAAAAAGACAATCTATTTTGGATAAATATCTTAGGTGATAATAACATCAAAGTTTGTTGAAAAGTATAAGGGAATAGGTGGCGAGATTTAGTAATAGTATTAGGTGTTTTTTAATAAAAAAGAAAAACATTGAGGAATGTTATTCTATAAGCTTTCCTTGTATCTTCTTTTAAAATAAATCCTTTCTAATGTTCTGCAGCGATGTAGTGGTGGTGGCCGGATTTTGATTGAGCGCATTTTCCTCCGTATGGTTGAAGGCTTCTATGCCCACAGTATTGACAGATATATCCCTTCTTTTTTGTGATGTATTTTGTAAGACGCTCCAATATTTTACGAATTGTCGTTAATTCATTCATTTTTTTGCTCCTAAAATAAAATTGGTTTATATGTCAAAATTATTATTTAATTTATTGATTTTCCTTGATTTTTATTGATTTTAAACTTGCAATTTATATTAGAATATGATATAATATATTATATTTGAAGTTGAATCGATTCGTTTTGACTTCAAATATAAATCACCAAAATTTAGGCCTATGTTGTCTGCTTTTTTCATCAGAGCGGATAAGGTCATTATGGTGTGAAAGTGAGGCGATATGTTCATAATTTGCGAACGAGAAAATAAGTTTGTTTTGGGCATATCGTCCACCCAAATTGTAACGTTTTGAGCTTCAACCTAGTGTTGAGGCTCTTTTTTTTTATTTTAAAGGAGTAAAACAATGACAAAAATCAAACATCCTGAAATTACCGTTCAACTTTCAGGGCAAGACGGTAATGCATTTATGATTTTAGGGATATGCAAAAGAGCTATGGAAAGAGCTCATCTCCCACAAGAAGAAATCGACCAATTCATGAAAGAAGCCATGTCTGGGGACTATAATCATTTGCTTGCGACAGCTATGTCTTGGTTTGATGTTGAGTAAAAAGGAGGTGCGATATGGAAAATAAAATTGATGTGAAAAAAATTGCAGACCAAAACGACAAGTTTCGTAAGACTTTTGAAGGTGGTAAGGTACTATTGACTTGCGGTATATCATCTTTACCTCTGATGCAACAACAAGAGATTATGCAAAAAGTCAGAATCTTCAATAATTTTACGGAAGATAACGATCCGTATGGTGAACACGACTTTGGCTGTTTTGAATATCAAGGACAACAAATCTTCTGGAAGATAGATATGTATGACTTGAATTATGAGTTTTATTCTCCGCAGCCTGATGATGAAACACAAACCAACCGAGTTCTGACCATTATGTTTGCGGATGAATACTGATATGAAAGTTTTTTGCCAGGGATATTTTTCTAGGTACTGTTGCGTGTACTCAACACTTAATGCGCTACAGGCTCTTGGCTTAAAACTTAAATACAACGAATGGCAGGAACTTTACGACCACCTGATATTTGGGATTAGTTGCTTAGATGTTTTATTCGATTTAAATGCTAATGGAGCAGACTACCGGCTTTTAGAAGTTGTTTTCAAATATGCAAATGAGTGGCTGACAACTAACTGCAATAAAAAGTTTGTGTATTATCGTCCATTTTGGAATAAGCGTCTTACTTTAACCGAATTTATCGATTATGTAAAACAACAATCCGCAGAGGGTAAGGTTACTCACATTCGTATTAGAAGCGAGAAAATCGACCACTACACCGTTATAAGAAGGATAACCAAAAGCCAAATACAATTTTATGATAGCTCCGACTTAGAAGATATCCCGCTCAAGAACATAGATACCGCTGATTTCAAGAAGTATCAAATATGTCTTCGTCAGGTATATTTTCTCTCTCTGGAGGCTGTATAATTAAAGTATAACTTAAATAAACAATAAACTTAGCTAAAAAAGTGTGTAATTAAAATATATTTTAAGGCTATTTTACAAATGTATAGTGACAACTAAATGTTAAATAAACAACTAAGGAGAAAAAATGTTATTTCATTATGCAAGGGTTTCAACAACAGACCAAAACCTTGACCGACAAATACAAGAAGTCAAATGCGACAGGTTATACTGTGATAAACAATCCGGTAAAAATGTTAATAGAGAACAACTGCAAGCTATGTTATCAAATTTACGTGAAGGAGATAAAATTTCTTGTTTGTCAATGGATCGGTTAAGTCGTTCATTAACTGATTTGATTAATCTGGTTAAAGAGATTACTTCAAAAGGGGCAACAATCATTTTTGAAAAAGAGCACTTAATATTTACTCCCGATAGAAATGATCCTTTTCAAAACTTAATGCTTTCGATGCTTGGAGCTATAAATCAATTTTATAGAGAAAACTTGTTAGAAATCCAAAGAGAGGGAATTCGATGTGCAAAACAACGCGGAGCTTATTCAAAGGAAAGAAAGAAGAAATTATCTAAAGAACAAATAAATGAAATCAAAATTAAAATGGCTGATAGGAATACGAATGCAACAGCTCTCGCCCAAGAATACAAAATCAGTCGATGTTTGTTGTATCAAGTCTTAAAGTCATAAAAAAACCGGTATGTGATAAATAAACCACATACCGATGAAATGTCTAGTCTAGATAATATTATTTAATAAAAATTTACGTCGTTTTTTAGAGCCTTTCATTTTCATATATTTAATAGCTAAATTTAATTTTTGTTGACTAGCTTCGGTTTCTGCTTTTGCCAATCGTAACATATTTTGAATTTCTCTTTCTGAATAAAACAAAATAGCTTTTGCAGGTTTATTATTTCGACCGGCTCTTCCAGACTCTTGATAGTACATCTCCAGATTGTTTGTTGCTTCAAAGTGAATAACTAAACCGACATCAGGTTTATCAATCCCCATTCCGAATGCACTGGTGGCTAAAACAATACAATTTTCTTTTAGAAAAGCTTTCATTACTTCTTTTTTATTGGTAATTTTGCTATTGTATACATAACTATCAATACCTTTCTTTTTTAGTATTTTGCTTAAACCTACCGTATAATCAATATGAGCACAATAAATTATGATGGAAGTCTTTGGTTTGTTATTTTCATCAAGAAGCGGTTTTAGACATTCCATTAGTTGCATGAAGCCATCATCTTCTTTTTCAATAACTTTATATTTGATATTTTTTCGCTCTAAATCTCCTTTAAATATTTTGACATTAGATTTCATATTGCACACTTCCTTAATAACTTTTTGTGTACTTTTCCCTGCTGTTGCTGTTAAAGCCATAATTTTTGAATCTGGAAACTTATTAATAAAATTTCCAAGTTTTTTATAATCAGGTCTAAAGTCATTACCCCATAAGTCAATACAATGAGCTTCATCACAGACTATCATACTAATATCTAGACTAGATAATACTTCTAATATTTGTTTATTGTTTAACATTTCAGGAGTTACATACAGAAACTTATACTTACCTTTTTTTAAGTTTTTTAATTTTTTCTCTTTATTTTGAGTTTCACTTGTAAAAGCTAAAGCAAACTTTCTATATATTTTATTTAATTTAGAAACCTGATTATGGATTAATGATATAAGAGGTTCTATAACAATACACAATCCTGATGATTGTAGAGCTGTTGCATAAAAACATAAACTTTTTCCAAAGTTAGTTTTTTGAATAACAATACTACTTTTATGTTTCTTCATATAATTAATAATTTCTTCTTGATTAGATTGATAAGAATTGAAATTAAATAGTTTTAACACAAGACTATTGTTTGTTAGTGGCTTATGATAAGTTGTATGTTTAGGTGCTTTTTTCTTAATTTTAGCCAATCCTTTAGGGTAATTGTCCGGTTCGATGCCGTTAGATGCGCTGGTCTTATTTGTATTGCCGATGAATTTTGTCATCAACTTAGTGTTAAATTTATAAAAAACATCGCTTAAACGGCACTGATGCAAAAACATCAAGTTGTAGCAATGTATATTATCCGGCAGAGAAATTTTTTTCCTTTTAAATTTTTTATCCTCTTTTATCTCATCTTCCGCAATGGCAGTTAAGTGTTTTTGTATGACCAATGATGCATATGTTTTGAATTTGCAAACATATGTTGATATTGCCTCATCATCTTTTATTGGTCTAATATCAATAACTTTAAGGTTCTGCGGTGTCCTATATATTAAAGGGTCGCCATTTTTACTAATTTTAAATGTGTTTTGGTTGAGCATAAACTCATAATTAGAGGGAAAATGTTTTGTAAAAAAGTCTTCCAAAGACTTTTCATTTTCTCCACATATTATGATATGAAAATGCGGAAGAAAAGCTCCAATACGGCTGTCATATTTAACTTCAAAAGAAATAAAGCCAAATCCCTTTTTTAGCTGATTTAATTGTTTGCAAATTGTAGCTTTTGCTTTTTTGACATTAAAACTAATCAATTCTTTGGGTTTAATAAAGTAAGGAGTTTTATTTTTTCCTCTTCCTTCACAATAGTTTAGTGTTACCATAAAAATATTTTTATCAGCTTTTGCTATATGCTTATATTGCGACAAAACATTTTTTATTTTATCTGATATCTCTTTTTGCAGTACAGAAGTATAATTAATATTTGCAAGAGAAGCATTGTGATTGTTGAGTATCTTGTTTTTTATTTGAATTAGTTCTTTATGAAGAGAGTTTAATTCTGGTAGTGCTAATCCATTGGTTAAAGAGTCAACTCTGTGTTGAGCTTCTTTTTCGATAGTAGAATTTGTAAAATTTCTCATGGCTCTGTTCCTTTTTGATAAAAAGGTTGCAATGCGATTTTGACATTGCAACCTAGTGTTTAATTATTTTTGAGGGTTTTTGTTCTTTAAAGCTTCAAAAGAATCTGCCTTTTTTAGCTCTTTTATAAGTTTCTTTTGTGAGGTGTAGAAAATTTGTTTATCGGAACAATAAACAATAAAGTCACCTTCTGTATTTTTTGCCCTGATATTTTTTAAAACGGAGCAGATGATTTGGTATGATGTTTTTTTCTTGAGTAATTTTTGGATAGACATGTTCAAATCAAATTTTGATTTTTTCTTTGTCTTATCCGTAATTTTCCCGTTGAAAAGACTTTGAAAGCCTATTTTTTCAATCCGCTTTATGAGGGGATTTAATTTGAGAGGAGCTTTTTGTTCGTCCAAAAGTCTCATTGCTCTACGGTATTTGTTACGGTAATTTTGATTAGTAAGGTTCTGTTCACTGTCATTCATTTGGGGAAAAATATTTAACAGGTAGGCTTTTCGACCTTTTTCCAAAATATCTTCTTTAAAAATTTCGTGACAGTGAATATGTATTTGGGCAAGAATTTTTCTTCGATTTTTAATCGTTTGAACTTCATTTTCATTTGTTGCCTTAATTAAAGAACGAATCTCTTGGAAACATGAGCTTTGTAAAGCTTTGTCCAAAATACTTTTTATTTCTTTTTTTTGACTCATTTTTTTCTCCTTATTTTGTTGAAAAAATATCAAACAATATTCCTTGTTGATATCTTTATTGTCTCAAAAAATGATTGAAAAATAAACGATTAGGAAAAACGACTGTGTTCTGAAATATTTGTATAATGTAAAAACCACATACAAAAATAAATGTATGTGGTTACAAAATAAAATGTATATTGTTGTGTATAGATTATATCTAGTTTAGATTTTTTTGGAATCTAAGATAAAGGTTCTTTCTTCATTTGATATTGGAAGAAAATCAATTTCTTTTTTGCTTAAGTCTAATTTTGTTATTATCTTGGGACTTAAGACTGTTCCGTCATAATAGTCTTTTGCTTGGAGATGCTTTTTATCGCCAATAGTTTCACTGGCAAACAAGATATAAGATAAGATGTTTTTAACATCATTTTTATATGACATGTGATTCTTGAAAGCTGATTGCAATTCATCCGAATAAAGACATTCATTTATTTTATTGTAATGATCCTGTGCAAGAAATTTTTGAATTTTGAATGTATCTGCCCAGCCGAGTTTATCAAGTAAGTTTTGTACAAATCCAAAGATAATTAGAGCGTTATCGTGAAGATTATTCCAAGCTGTAGTAATGGCTCTCTCTTTATAAAGTTCTTTATTTTCATCATCAACACAGTTTATGAAAGCTAAATCTCTTGCGTTAGCTATGCTGTATAATTTTTCGTGATTTGCAAGACGTATGAGATTTTGCAGTATGAAATAAACAATCATAATTTGGCGATATTGTTTTTCAAGGGATTCATCTAAATCTCTATAGGTAACATTATCGGCCATACTACCGACAGTATCTTTATAGTATTTGTATTCGGAATAAAAAATTGAGTATGTATCTTTAAATTTTCGCTTCATGTTAGTAGGAGTTTTATTTTTACTAATTGCTGCTGATATAAATTTTTTCTGTATGTCAATATCTTGGTCATAAAGGAGAACATCTTGTATATCATATGACACCAAACCGTGATACTCTTTTAAATTTTTTTTATCTGCAACTAAATAAGGCAAAATATGTAAGAATACATTTTCATAAATTTCATCTGTATTATTATCAATAATTTCCTTTTTTAAAGATAAACAAGGGCAAATGAATTCTTTTGTTGTGTTTGACATATCAGCCTCCTTCTATATGTAGAGATGACTCAAATTTAACCCTTCAAATACTAATTGCTCGTTTAACGTGTCCGCTAAGACTTTGATACTGATTGTTCCATAGTGTTCGGAGAGGGAATTAGAACCCTCCCAACCGCAAAGTCTTTGTACGCGGTCAATCGGACAGTTGTTATTGCGTAGAACCGTTCGAACAGTATGGCGGAACGAGTGAAAAACAAGTCCTTTGTCCTTCAAACCGAGAGAATCAAGGAGCTTCCCAAACCATTTAGACGGTTGAACAGACAACTCTCCGCGTGTGTTTGGCTCTAAATCCATAAAAATGCGTTTGTTTTTAGTAGGACTTTGTTTTTTCATGAAATTTACAAATTCCAAAAATCCTAATTTGATAAGCTCTTGATGAATCGGAATCTTACGTATACCAGCCTTGGTCTTGACGTGCTTGCCGTCATTTTCATTTATGCTGATAAATTTAATACCGTCTTCTTCTTGAATATCATCAAAACGGAGCTGACAAATTTCATTAAGTCTGGCACCTGTATATAAGCCCAGTAGCCCAATCCAAAAGAAAGAACGTCGTTGTCGGTTATTATCCCAATGTTTGGAATAAAAGTCACTGTGGAATATTTTTTGTAATTGCTGCACGGTGAACGGCTGGTATTTTGCTGTGGTCTTACTCGTTTCAAATACCGGAATATCAATTTCATCAATTGGGTTTTCTTTTATATATTTGCGTTTGTAAGCCCATGCGAATAACGTTTTGAGGTTTTGAATATAGTCAGACGCAGTTTTATCGGAGATGCAATTTTCGGGATGCTTTTTTCCATATTCAATAATTTTTTTGATGTTGCTATAAGCCTCGGTTTTGTTGAGTCGAGGCGGGAGAAATTGAACTAAATAAACCAATTCTTGCAAGTCATCAGCTGTAATGTCGCGGATTTTTTTGTTATTTAAAAGCAAATTAATGGTCTCAATACGTTTGTTGATTTTGTCTTTTTGAGCCTTTGAAACATTGTGTCTGGATGCTTCACCGTTATATACTTTAACAAGCTCCGATAAATTTAAATTGGGCTTTTTATAAACTTCGGTTTGCGCTGGTGTGTTGACAGAATAAGGAGCTTGAAAAACAGAGCTTGTTTGTTCATAGCTAAACATTTGAGGGCGTAAATGCGTTGGGCACTTTAATTCAGCCCCTTGCAGATAGTTGATAGCCATTTCAAGATATTGAATATAAGCCAACATAAATGACTTAAGAAAAATTGGTAGGCATTCTTTGGTCGGAGCTAACATTTTGTGGCTTGCAATATAAATATCAAGCGCATCTTGCACTAAGTGAAAATCATTGTTTTTGTAGGCTAAAACATATTCATTATGAAGGTTCTTGTAATATTGCAGAGTCGGAAAATCTTTGGAAAGAGTAGGAAGTTCATCTTCTGTTTTGGTAATGCAAAAGTCCAAGGCATAGTTTTCTATTTGGACATCGTTATAATTCGATGTACCTTGGGGGCGAGGCATACCATTATAATCTAAGGTAAACCGGATATTTGCATTTTTAAAAACACTCATTTTCTGTCTTTCCGTTAAAAACTGATATTCTAATTTGGATAGTATCATTAAAGATCTGATATTTGCAATATTTTTATCTTTGGTTCGCAAAGAAACCCAAATTTGTTTTTTGCGGTATATGGGAATGAGGTCGCAAGGAACGTTAACCACCAAGTAATATGAGCTTCCGCGATTGTATAAATGCATGAACAAGCCTCCGATGATTTAAGGCTAATTCCAATGAGATTTATTAGCAGAAGTTATTAGCAGTTTTGATTTTTTTAGATTTAAAAAAACAAAAAACCTTGTGAAAACAAGGTTTTAGTTCAAAATTGGCTGGGGTGGCTGGAAGGCATAAAACCCCAAAATCCAAGTCAATGAAAAAACGCCATTTTTTCAGGCTAAAGGGCGGTTTTTCCGAACTTTAAAACACACCCAACTGGTCTCACCCTTTTAATTGATTTATAACTACCATACCCCGCCGGTTTCTATAGTCAAGAAGGATTTTTATACTTAAAATATATGAGAATAGCTTATTAGTGTATTATGTATTTTTGATTTTTTCTGTTAATTTATAAATACCAGCAAATTTGGAGGAAACGTATTCGGGATCATTATTTAAAGAGGTTTTCCAAGATTTTGCTTGGGCTACGGCGTATTCATAATCAGGCATTTTAGATAGATCAAAATAGGGATAATGATCGTGTTTGTATGATTTCATGATTTCGTGCAATTTACTTTGAGCTTGAGATTGATTAGAAACATTATTAACGTGATTGTGCAGTAAAGGCCAAATTTCAATACAAGGTTTATTGTAGGCAATATTGATGTTAAATTTGCAACTCTCAACCATTTTAAATGTTTGCTTTACATTATCGGACTTTCCATCATCGTCAAATATGAGCCAAATTTCTTCATGCTGATGTAAAGGATTATTTTGAGCCCAATCAATAGCCGATTGAGCCAGCGTAATTTGGTTGGGGCATATTTTTCTGCGGATAATTTTTACATTTTCAGTTTTACTGTTTTGGCGGATGAATTGCTCTAAATAATCAATTTCTGTCACTCCTTCAGAAAATAAATATATTACCAAATCAAATTTAAAACGGCGTGAATATGTGCTTTTTCTATTCATTAAAGTCTCCCAACATTGGAATAGCTCCGTATCTGCCCTGCATGTATCCATTTTGCAAATCTTTATCAAAGCGAGGCCTGAATTGATAAAGAGAATATAAGTCGGAAGAGCCATTTATTCTTTTTTCCGTTAACCAGATTTCATCACTTCTCCATATATTGCTATTCATAAGATAAAATTCATGTAATGTGACAAGAAGTTGTGAATTATGTTTATTGTTTCCTAGATGTAGTTTCAATAGAAATTCAGCCAAAAATGGGTGTAATCTACAATCTAACTCATCAATAAATAAGCACATGTTATCTGAAGTAATCAATTTATAAAAATAAATTGAAATCTCAATCATACGGATTGTGCCCGAAGATTCCTGTAACATATCAAAACGCTTATTATTATGATAGGTAACTATTTTGTATCCAGAAAGTTCATTGTTCTTGATTTCTAAAATATAAAAGTTTCCGGATGCCGGATCTTTTATCCAGATAGCTTTAAATGATGTTAAGATTGAGACTTCATAAAACTTTATAATGTCTTTCCAAAGCTCTTCAACTTTATCTTTGGATAAAGGTTCAAAATTAACATTTGAAATGCCAAGATCAGCATGTTTTAGGAATTCTTCTAAAAAGTTATGGTATCCATACACGGTAAAGTCACCATAAAGTAATTCAATGTTATTTCCATTGACAGGATCAATACCACTCATTCCCATAAAAAAGTTATATGCACGAATAAAGTGTTCTGACCCGACTATTTTATTTCGGTTATCAATAATTCCATCTGTTTCAAGTTGTTTTAGATAAAAAGATGAAGATTTTAGGGTCCTTCCTTTATACCAGTTTTCACTGTCAGATAACATTTTTCCGATAGTGATATCTAAATTGTTGCGTTCAAAAATAGGTTTTAAATTACCGTTTTTTTGAATTAAACTTAAACTTTCTTTAAGAATAACATTACCATCTGTAGATACATAGTAGCGATAATCAACAGAATCAATTTGATAATCAACTTCAAATTCAGAAATCCTATCATCTCCAAACATATATTGGTTAGATAAAAGCAAAGAAGGAGAATTGCGGATAAAAATCATATTGCGTAAGGTTGGTAATATTGAAATGGCTCTAGTTTTTCCTGATGCATTGGCACCAAAAATGCAGCCTCCTTTAAGAGCTTTGAAAGATGGTGTTGAGATAATATGTTCAGGGTGTTGCTTTTTTAAGTTTGCTGGAAACATAGATAAAGTTACTTTATCTTGGAATGGGCCAAAATTCTTAACTGAAAAGCTTAAAAGCATGATTATTTCTCCTAAAAAGTATTATAAATATATCATTTTGGAATAAAAAATCAAGTTAAATGTGAAAAAATCACATATAAAACTATATTTGTGTCTAAAATAGAACGAAATCTTACTTTTGATGCGTAAAGACGAGTGAACAAAATATAAGAAAAATATGCAAAATTAGCTCAAGAGCACCGGTAAGAAAAAAGAACATTTTGCTGCAGAAACATGCTTTTAAGAACACTTTGAAACACTAAGGCTGGAAGGCATAAAACCCCAAAATCCAAGTCAATGAAAAAACGCCATTTTTTCAGGCTAAAGGGCGGTTTTTCCGAACTTTAAAACACACCCAACTGTCTCACTGGTTTCTATAGTCAAGAAGGATTTTATATCGTTCGGGAAAATGGTAACGGAAATATAGATTTCCATTATCAGTAAACTTCATGCTTTTATTTTTATGCAACTATGAAGTATTGATTGACATTTGGGACTTTGAGGTTTATAGTTTATAAATATAAAAACTATGAAGTATGAGGCCGTCATGCAGGAAATAAGATCAAAAATAGAAGAAAATAAAGCTATTTTGCAAAAGCTATTGAAAAATAAGGATAATCAAAAGGTTCTTGATAAATGGCTGAAAACAGAGCTTGCTTATACTTCCAATGCGATTGAGGGTAATACCTTAACCCGAAAAGAAACAGAGATGGCCATTGAAGAAAGAATTACCTCCGGAGCAAAGCCTATCAATGATTATCTGGAAGCAATTAACCATGCAAAAGCTTTTGAATTTATTCAAACATCTGCGGCCAAGGCGGTTAAAATTGATGAAAACTATATCTTGCAGATACACAAAATTATTTTATCGGGCATTGATGATGGTAATGCCGGTTTTTATCGGAGTGTCCGGGTGAGAATATCCGGTTCACAAACAATTCTTCCAAACCCGCTTAAAGTTCCTGATTTGATGAAAGAGTTTTCTGCTTGGTTGTTGCAAAAAGAAGATGATATGCTGCTCAAAGCGATTGAAGCTCATTATCGTTTGGTAACAATCCATCCATTTATTGATGGTAACGGTCGTACGGCAAGGTTGTTGCTTAACAGTATGTTGCTTGAAAGCGGATACGCTCCGATAATCATTCGTCCTATTGATAGAAAGAGATATTTGAGTGCTTTGGAAACATACCAAACAAGGGAAAATAGCGAGCCTTATTATAAATTTATGCTTTCGGCATTGAATCGTTCGCTTAAAATGATGATTGATTTGTTGGATGTTCATAAGCAAGAACCTAACAAATCATTGCTTACCATATCTAAATTTGCCAAGTTGTGCGATGTTCCAACTTCAACCATTCGTTATTGGATGAAAGAAGGAAAATTAAGGCCAATAGCATTTACCCCGTCCGGCTATGCCTTGTTCGCCCAAGAACAAAAAGCCGAAGTTCAGAAAATCATGATGGAATAGTTGGACGTGTATTGCTTGAAGAAAAAATTATGTTTTGTAAAGAGGATAGTAATGTTATGAAAATAAGTATTTTAGAGCAATTTAATATATTAAATGAGCAAATCAAAGACATATATGGTTTAATATCTAGCGTTCATAAATATTATAGTGCTTTATGTTCTTCAATAGTTGGCATAGCGATATTGCTTTATTCTAATGATGTTAAGCCATCAGAAAATTTCAATTACTTATATTATATAGTGATGCTAGTATATACTTTATCGATTGTCTGGTATCGCAATTTACTGGTATATTTGCACGATTTAAACAGTATAACTGATGAATATAATAAATTTATTGAAATAAACCATATTATAAGCATGTATCGCTTATCCTATATAATAAATGTAAGAAAATTAAATATAGTATTACCATTTGTTGTAGGTGGTTTATCATGTGTCATTTTATTGAAATATAGTGTTTATAATACACTTTATGATTATGTATATGCAATGATCTATCCTTTATTATTTGTTCTAGGGTTTATTTGGAAAATTGATTGGCGGGTACTAAAATCGTTATAGATTTTAGTATCTATTTTATAAAGATAAAGGAGGCAAAAGCCTCCTTTTTTAATACTAGTTATGGAATTACAACTGAGCGTAACGCGGCAGAGATTGCGACATTGTTTCTTCAATCAAGGAACTGGCGGCGGCAATCGTGCGTTTGGTTGCTTCTTCCTTTTCTTGTTGCTTTTTGAGTTTACGACGTTCCAAAGAAGCTTTTCTGCGTTTTTGAGAGTTTTCAAGTTCTTGAGATATGAAATTCAAAATCTCGGTATCAAACTCATTATTGACAATACTATCATAAAAATCAGACAAGAAATTGAGCTTTTCACGGTCATTTAAGAGATAAAGAGAATATTTGATGATTTTCTTGCCTCCTAAACGCAAAGTGAAGATTGAATTGGTTTCGGTATCAACAATCAACTTGTTCATACGGTTTTTAATGTTCCAAGAGTTGTTTTTGATATGTTTCATATTTTCATCAAGCATTTTTAAGATACGCTTTTTGCTGCTATCAAGGGTTAATTTGCCTTCGTCTTGAGTGTTTTCAAGCTTTACGGCATTATATTTGTTCAAAAAGTTTTGCATTTTAATTTCCTTTCAAAAATGAATATTAGTTAAAAAAGAGCATAATAATTCTGTTTGACAAACAGGCTTTCCTGTCGGTCATTTAAGTTAAAACGGTTAAATTTCAGGGGTTAAATAAGGTTTAGGTTTTATAAACCGAAGTTAGTATGCAAAGCCTGCGGCTCTGACAATGTTTTCCATGCGTTTGGCTTCTTTTTTAAGACGGTAAGCTTTTACCAAAGAAGCTATGATATATGCTACAACAGTCATCGTTTTTCCTTTCGTAATTTTGTTAACCATGGGTATTGTTACCTGACAAGAACAGTATTGGCTCAAATTAAAATGCAAGTCAACACATTGTTTTTCAATGATTTTATGCTTTGTTGGTTTTAAATAGATATCAATAGATATTGATAGATTTCTTAAGGTAAAAAGTTTTGCAAGATTTGTAAGAAAATGGAAAGATTTTGTTTTAGATGTAAAGGAATCGCAATTTTTGAGTGTTAAATAAAATTAAACCTATTCCGTAGTAGTCTTTTTAAGCAGAATAAAGTATTCAGAGGTAAATTATGGCACATTTTAACTTACGGCAAGGTTTGTTTCAGTCTCCGCACGAGGAATCAATCTATGTTAACGGCAGAGAAAATGAATATATTCGCTATGATTATAGTTTTGAGGAAGATATCGTGCCGGCGATTAACAAGCTGTTTCCGGATAATGAGCCTATGCCGGAAGGTCGCCCTTTACAGAATGTGAAAGCGTTTTTGCAAGGAAGTTTAATCGGACTTTGCTTTAAGGAGTTTGATTTCAGTGACGTAAATTCTGCCGGAGCGTTGTTTGCGGCAACGTCAGCACCTTATATCAGTGTACTTTATTTTGTAAACTGTTGTTTTGGTACCAATGACGGTATCGATATTCCGGAAGCCGGTGTCGGATTTTATGATTGTGTGTTTGATGGTAATTTTTATGTTGGTGTTAAAGGAGAGGGAGCAGAAGCTCCGATAGAGTTTAATAACTGTGTAATTAACGGACTTTTGAGCTTTCAAGATATTAAAACAGCAATTCCGGTAGAAATTGAGCGTTGTTTGTTTAATGAAAACAGCAAGCTAGATATGAGAGGGTTTAATAAATCCAAAGCCGAAACACTTTATCATTTGGATATTCGCAATAGTTTGTTTAAGGGCGAGTTTGTGTTTGATGATGCGGTTATTCCGAGTAACAGTATTTTTGAATATCTGACTTTTTATAATACCGTAAGTTTTAAGAATACGGAAATGGGAAGCAAATTGATTTGGAAAAATTTGAGTTTCTCACCATTTATGAATAAAGCCACAAAAGACGGATTTAAGAGTTTTACGGCGGCGTTGCAGAAAAACGGATATGGCAGAGAAGCCGAATTTTATGAAAAGAATATAGGAATTGAGGCCGCTGAAGCCAAAATCAATAAAGATGCGTTTGATATTGCGGCTCGTTCAAATTGGTTGAATATTAAACAAACGGCGGCATTTTTAGGCATATCTTATACAACCTTGCTGGCTATGCGAAAAGAAGATAAGGCAGGCGGCGTCAGAAGAATACCATATATAGGCGAAGGCAAGAACTCTCGCTACTATCTCCCCTTGTTAGAAGCCTACAAAAGCCAGAACTGGAAACTCGTTTCCGAACTTGCTAAGGAAATGGAAGGGAAGTAAGAATTATATTGCCTTTTTACTGTTCAAAGCTTAAGTTCTTCCTTGAAATTCAAAGTAATCTTTAATATTCTAACCAAAATAGTAATAATCTGAAGAGTTAAGCCCATGAACGATACACAACGAATGATTGAACAAGCATTATCTTTGCGAGCTCCTCAAAAAGAAAGTTTAGATATATTAGTTCAAATATTAAATAAAATTACACTTAGTAAAGATATGCCAAACGAAGAAGCCTTGCGTTTGATTCAAGAAATTCGTCCGTCAGTAAAAGATTTTGAAAGAGCTTTCCCTTGTATATGCTTTGCAATAGCAACAGGTGTAGGTAAAACTAGATTGATGGGAGCTATGATAGCGTATCTTCATGCGGAATGTGGTATAAAAAACTTTATGGTTTTGGCTCCTAACTTAACTATTTATAATAAATTAAAAACAGATTTTACTCCTAATACACCTAAATATGTTTTTCCGGGACTCAACGCTTATGTCGGAACACCGCAAATTATTACAGGTGATGACTATAATCAAGTAGGGGGATTATTTGATAATCCTAATGATGATCGGCTTCGGATTAATATTTTTAATATATCAAAGATTGATTCTGATAAAGATGCGAGAGGAATGCCCAGAGTTCGCCGTATGGCAGAATATTTAGGGCAATCATATTTTGATTATTTGTCAGGATTAAAAGATTTGGTTTTAATTATGGATGAAGCTCACAGATATAGAGCAAACGCAGGAATGGCCGCTATTAATGAGTTACATCCTGTGTTAGGCATAGAGCTCACTGCAACGGCCAAATCAACCGGAGCCAAAGGTAAACCTTTCAGAAATATTGCGTATGAGTATAATCTGGCTCACGCAATTAACGATGGTTTTGTAAAGAAGCCTGCTGTTGTTGGACGTTCAGACTTCAATAAAGCTTTATATGGTGATACTAAATCTGAAGAACTAGAAAATCTAAAAATCAAAGATGGTATTAAAGTCCATGAAAGCATAAAAGCGGAATTACAAGTTTATGCTGACAATAAAAAAACAAAGCTTGTCAAACCTTTTATGATGATTGTAGCGGAAAACATCAAACATGCTGAAGATCTTAAGGCTAAAATCGAGGGTGATGATTTTGAGGATGGACGTTACAAAGATAAGGTAATTGTTGTTAACTCAAAACAAAATGGTGAGTTAAAAGACGAGGTTTTGCAACGATTATTAATGATTGAAGATGTCAACGAGCCTACCGAAATTGTAATCCATGTGAATATGCTAGGTGAAGGTTGGGATGTTAATAATCTTTATACAATTATCCCTCTAAGGACAGCTGATTCAAAAATATTAGTTGAGCAAACGATTGGGCGTGGTTTACGTTTGCCATACGGAGAATTAACAGGGGTTGAGGCAATAGATCGCTTGCATGTTGTTGCCCATGATAATTTTAATAAGATAATAAAAGCAGCTCAAGATGAAGAATTTGAGTTCCAAAAAGAATATATTGATAATTCTGACTGTGGACTTATTGGCAAAGTTGCTCAAACCAATACAAGTAGTCTAGATAAGCTTGTTGAAAAAGGTTCCTTTATTGTAACAAAGCCCTCAGCTCAAATGCCAAAGACACAAACGATTTTACCAGTGTTTACCAGCGAGGTTAATAAACGAATTGGAGAAACAATTCGTGAAGCCATAAATGAAGTTAGTCGTTATGTGATGTGTCCTGAGGATTTAAAAACAGCGGAAGTACAAGACAAAATCGCTGAAATCACACAAAATAAAATAAAAGATATTGAACTTGAAAATTCAGAGTTGTCCTTAGAACCAACTTTAGATGTCAAGCAAACAGTTCAAAATTATACAGAAAGCTTTATAAAACTTAGCATTAACATTCCGCGTATAAAAATTGGTTTTGAACAACAAGGTGATTTTACTTATGCTGATTTTGATATTGATACGCAAGATTTTGTAGGATATCAACCTATTCCACAAAAGGTAATAATTGCTAATATATTGGATAGTGGAAAAAGAGCAGAGATGAATGCGGAATTCATAGATATATATCCTGATATTACCCATTATCTGCTTGTTCCATTGATTGAGAAACCGGCAATTGCATATCAAAAAATATCTGATATGTTGCATAAATGGGTTATGCAGGTAATTGATTTCATTACATCTTATTCAGAAAGTGAACTAAATACACGTAAAATTTTATTCTTTTATCGTGATGAAATTGCAGACAAAATATATAAACAGATGGAAAAACATCTGATTGAGGCTCCTGTTGTTAAAAGAGTTAAGGTAGATACTGGTTACGAAACACTTACTTCAGCCTCCTATATGATAAGCGTTCAGGAAGGAACGGAAGATATCAATTTTAGAGCTTCAATTAAAGATAAGAGTCAAATTCGCAACTATGTTTTTGGAGGGTTTGGTAAATGTTTGTTTGCCAAACAAAAGTTTGATTCTTGCACAGAAAAAGACTTTGCCGAACTTTTGGAAAACACACCGGAAGTCCAAAAATGGTTCAAAATCAGCAATGACAGAGCAAAAGAAGTATTTAATATCAAATACTTGAATGCAAGGAAAAGGGAATATAGCAATTATTTGCCTGATTTTGTTGTAGAAACCATAGATGCCAAATATATGATTGAAACCAAAGCAGAAAATGAACTAGACGCTAAAGACGTCCAAGCCAAAAAGACTGCGGCGGTTGAATGGTGCAAAATAGCTACTGATTTTGAAAAAGAACATCATGGTAAGGTTTGGCATTATCTTCTTATTCCAGATACAACAATCGTTGCTGATCGTAGTTTTGCAAAACTGGTAATAGATTTTAAAGAAATGTAAAGATTGTTTTACACAAGCATGTAAAGTTGTCTTGACATTTCGTTCTTTTTATGTTATAAGATAAAAGAATTCATATAAATGAGGCATGCTATGTTTAATATACTTAAATATTTGAGAGAGGAACAATCCCTTTCTCAAGATGATTTAGCGTCTGCGTTGGGGCTATCTCGTCAAACGATTAGCAAATATGAAAACGGGGAGACAAATTTCACCTTAGATATAATCAAAAAACTATCACAGTTTTTTGATGTAGATTATTCTTGTTTTATAGATAATAAGCCGCCAGTAAGACCAGAATATAATATAATAGAAGGCAAAAAAGCAACTGAAGAACAAGAAGTAAGAATAGATATTCCGCAAGAAAACATATCCAAATTTAAACAAGTTTTGCTTTATATTCTCAATAAGGTAGGGGCAAAACCCAATGTTGGTCAAACCGTTATTTATAAGCTTTTGTATTTTATAGATTTTGACTATTACGAAATATTTGAAGAACAGCTCATGGGGTTAAAGTATATAAAGAATACTTATGGCCCGACACCTATAGATTTTGCAAAACTTATTCAAGAAATGGAAAAAGATGGTGAATTGGAAGAAGTTAAAACCAAGTATTTTAATAAAGATCAAACCAAATATCTTCCTATAAAAGAGCCGAATCTGTCTTTATTGTCAGGTCAAGAGATAAAGCATATAGATGATGAGCTTGCTCGTTTATCAGATATGACTGCCAAAAAATTATCAGAATATTCACATAAAGATATTCCTTGGATTGGTGCAAATATGGGTGAAATCATGGATTATGAAGCTGTTTTCTACAGAAATGATGACACTTCTCGTCGGGAGTATGTTGAAGAATATGATTGAATATGTGGCTACTCCTGAATTTCAAAAAGATTTTAAATCTTTATTAAAGAGATATAAATCTCTTGAAAAAGATTTTGAAAATATGAAGAAATATATACTAGAAACTTTTTATGAGCAAGGAAAGGCGACAACAGCCTTTGTTCCAATAGAAGGGTTCTGTGGGGAAAGTTATACTTCAAATAAAATAAGAAAATTTTCTTGTATGGCCTTGAAAGGGAGAGGAGCAGCTTCTGGAATAAGGGTTATTTTTGTTTGGGAGGAAGAACTTAGAAAAATAACTTTTATAGAGATGTACTTTAAAGCAGACCAAGAAAATGAAGACAGAGTTCGTTTAGCAAAATTTATTAAAGAAAATTTTGGAGTGTAGCTAAAGTTATGAATTGTTTGGTTAATATATGGAATAGTTTTATAAATTCATTTCTTTTTGATGGACCATGGTGGAAAGATTATGGAATACCTTTACTTGGTGCCATTGGCGTCCCTATGTTAATATGGGGATTGACTTGGTTTTATGGAGCTGGGAGAGCTGAAAAACAAAAAGAGTTAGAAAAACTCCGAGATAATTTGAATTTTATTTTATCCGTTTCATTAGATACAATTTTAAAACTAATTTCTTTAAGAAATACATGGATAAATTTAATTAAAATTGAAAAAACATATAAAGATACTCTTTGGAATATGGATATAAGTACTATTACAAAGGACGATTGGGCGGTAATTGCTCAAACATATATGGTGCCTATGGGACTAGATATGGTTAATGTCACTAACTATAGCTCATGTATTGCAGTTTCTGAAAATTATGTCCTACATCTAATAAAATTAATTTCAGCCTATAAAATCATATTATTCAAAATTGATGGTAGAAATTTAGATTTGCGAAGAATCTCAACATGTGAGAACCCTTATCAGAAAAATATTTTAATCAAAGAAAGAATAGATATTGACTTGAGAGAAAGTGAGATGTTTATCCAGACTTTGGAATTTGAAATTACCTGCTTACGAGACTTTATACGTGAAACAAAAGAGCTGGAAAACAAATATAAAGGGTTGAAGTTAGATACAATCAAGTATTCTGAAGACTATAAAGATTACTTTAAAGAAATGGAAGATAATATAAAAAAGCAAAAGGAAGCAAATAAATGACTGATAAGTTGCAAAGATTAGAATTAACATGGCCGGGGAAGGAAGATCGGTTTAATCCTGAGCCACGGATTTTGTTGGAGGATAAGGAGAAGTCTTATTCTGCACCGGATAGTCTTATGCAAGGAATTGTTGAGAGCATGGGGTTGGAGCAAAAAGTTCAGCCGACGTTTGATAATATGCTTATTCATGGGGATAATTTGTTGGCTTTGAAAGCTTTGGAGCAAGATTATGCCGGTAAGGTCAAATGTATTTATATTGATCCACCATATAATACCGGAAATGCCTTTGAACATTATGATGATGGCTTAGAGCATTCTATTTGGCTCTCTTTAATGCGTGATAGATTAGAGATTTTGAAACGTCTTCTAAGTAATGATGGTGGTAGTATTTGGATTTCCATTGATGCTGATGAAAGTCATTATCTAAAAGTCCTTTGTGATGAAATTTTTGGCCGTCAGTGTTTTGTTGATGAGGTGATATGGCAACGAGCCTATGCCCCCATCAATCTGAAGAAAACACTTTCTCGTTCACATGATACAATTTTAATATATTGTAAAAATCCTGTTGGTTTTGAGTTAAACAAAATTCCAAGAAGAGAAAAACAACGAGAAATGTATAAAAATCCAGATAATGATCCACGTGGAGATTGGAAATCTGATAATTTATCGGTAGGTCCAGCAGTTGAGAAAAATATTTATGAAATAGAAACCCCTTCAGGAAGGAAATGTCTTCCTCCCAAAGGTTACTCTTGGCGTGTTTCACAAGAGAAATTAAAGGAAATGATTGCTGAAAATAGAATTTGGTTTGGAGCTGATGGAAATAATGTACCATCTATAAAACGCTTTTTATCCGAGGTAAAAGATGGCGTCACATGCATGACTTTGTGGACATATCAAGAAGTAGGACATAATCAAGATGCAAAAAAGGAAATAAAAGCTTTGTTCCCAGATGAAAAAAATCCTTTTGATACACCAAAACCAGAAAGATTGATTGAACGTGTTTTAACACTTGCTTCCACCCCCGGAGATTTGGTGCTTGATAGCTTTTTGGGCTCAGGAACAACGGCAGCAGTTGCTCATAAAATGGGGCGTCGCTGGATTGGTGTTGAAATGGAAGATACGGCTTACAATTATTGTTTGCCACGTTTGAAGAAAGTTATTAACGGAGAAGATGCTGGCGGTGTCACTAAGTCAACCGGTTGGCTATGTGGCGGTGGGTTTAAGTTTTATGAACTTGCTTCCTCTTTGATTGTCAAAGACAAATACGGACAACAGATTATTTCGGACAAATATAATGCTGATATGTTAGCCGAGGCAATGTGCAAAATCTTGGGTTATCATTACAAACCGGATAGCACTGCTTATTGGAAGCAAGGTTATTCTTCGGAAAAAAGCTTTATTTATACCACAACCTTTAGCATGCAAGAGGCTTCTTTGGAGCGTTTGCATGAAGAAGTTGGTGATAACAATCTTTTGGTATGTTGCAGTGCCTTTTCCGGCAATAGCAAGGCTTATCCTAATATTTCGGTTAAAAAGATTCCTGCGGCAATCTTAAAGAAATGCGAATGGGGCAGAGAAGGCTACCCCTTAAATCTCACTAACTACCACCCCGACGACAAAGAATTTGAATTTGATGAGGAAAATGATGAATAAAGAATTGTTGCAGAATGAATTACAAAAGCTAATAAATGAGGGCAGAATTTTAAGAGTAATGTTTTATTGGAAAGCCCAAATATCGTTTTCTTTTTCGGATGAAGATAGAAAGTTAGCTAGAAATTTAGATGCACAGAAATATGTATTAGATAAAGAATATAATTCCTTTTATACGCGGTCTTCCTTAATAATTGAAAAAATTTTACCAAACAGAATAAATGAATTTCATCAGTGCTATAAATTGACATCAGAAAATAAATTGGCAAAGTATGATATTTCAACATATTTAATACGAGTGCAATGTATTTCTTTGAGCCGAGATTATGAGTTAGAAGCTATAAAATTATTTGAACGACAGTTGAGTATATTGGAAAGTGCATATGATACATTAAACACAGTGGTTTTTAATATAGAAAATGATATTAGGCAAAACATATATGTTGATGAGTTAGATTCTGCAGAACATTTATTGGATAAAGGTTATATTCGGGCTGCAGGTTCCATTGCAGGAGTAGTATTAGAGAATCATTTAAAAACAATATGTAAAAGTGTTTCTTCAATTACTTTGAAAGGAGATGAAACATTATATCAGTATAATGCTAATTTAAAGAGTATTTTAGGGAATATTCTTTGGGGAAGAATTGATGCAATTTCTAGAATTAGAAATTTATGTGATCATGCAAAGGAAGAGACACCAACTAAAGCTGATGTATTATTATTAATTAATGAAACGAGAAACTTATTAAAAGAAATTTCTCCTTTTCTTATTGAAGCAGATATTAAGAAGTTAGGGGAATAACAACAAAAATTCAATGAGGATGAATAATGATAAATGAGATAGAGCAGAAACTATCTAATATAAATGATAACTTAATTCATCTTTCCGAGCAAATGTCAGAAGCGGAAACAAAGGTGTTTATACCTCAGTTAGAGAATACTAATGTAATATTGAAATCTTTAAGAAATAATGAAACACAAAATGTCATTTTGCAAAATGATAAAGCTATTCAAATTGAAACCATTAATCCGCCAAATAATTTAGATTATATGACAGCATGGGGTACATTGGGAGCTGTTATAGTTTCATTATTGCTTGGAGTGGTCATTCCATTTATTAAAAAATGTATTGATTGGTGGAATCAAAGAGTAAAAGTTAAACTCAAGTTTATAGAATATTATTATGATGAGGACAAAGATATTCCTCCGGCTTTTTTTGTTGATTTAAAAAATTTATATAATCATCAATTACATATAAAAAGGATATTCTTCTTTATTGAGTTTAAAGGAATAGTTTTACCCATTATTCTACGGTTACAATCTAAAGGTCTTGCCGTTATGCCTCCTTTATCTGAAACAGGGATGGAGTGCTATATTTCAGCGGATATATGTCAAGATGAGGCAGCTATAATAGAAAATGAAAAAGAATTAATAGAACACATAAATAGACACCATATTCGTAGAAATAAGATATCTCCATTTGATAAAATAAAAAATGTGTATTTATCATTGGATACAAATTTAGGACAATTTAAAATTCGTATTCCAAATTGGATGAGAGATGCCTCTAGTGATAATATAATAGCTCTTTTTATGCAAGATGTGTTTATATCACCTAAAGAAATTAAAACAAAGGAAAATAGCCATAATCTTTTGGAACAATATATATCTGAAACCAAGAGAAGATATTCATTAGGTAAGAAGAAAAGAAAACGGGAATTACTGAAATGGAAAATAGAGGAGCTTTGTAACCATTTTCCTTTTTTAGATATATTCTTTGAAAAATTTATTAATAGTAAAGATGAGAAGTAAATCTATCCAACTTCCCAAGTGAGTTCAAAGATTGGTTTAATGGTATAGTCTGGTTTTAGGCTTCGCTTTTTACCGCCGATGAGGCGATTGCATTTTTTCTCTAAATCATGTTCAATATCAAAGGTGTTGAACTCATTATCTTCCATGTTCTTTTGGAGAGTTCGGATTTCTTCATCAAGAGCTAATTTCTTGGCAAAGTCTTTTTCCATCTTAAATTGTCGTTTAAGACTGGTGATTTTGTTTTTCATCTTCTCACCTTTGAGATTGATCGCTTGTTTTTCATCAATCAGCCAACGGTTGAGTTTATCCACTTCGCTTTTGAGTAACGTATCAATGCGTTTTTTCTCTGATTTTTCATATTTTTGCAGGGTTTGTTCATGCAATTGGCGGGATAAATCTTGATATCCAAGAGTTATGTTTTCTTTTATTTCTATCAGATTATCAAATATTTCAGCCGGAGCAATATTTAACAAAGCACCGTTTTCATCAAGAATAGTCGGAAGTAAATGAAAAGATTGTTCGGGAGCTTTTAGCTCAAACAAAGAGAGCAATAGCCGGCCTTTTTGTCCTGATTTTAATTTTTTGCCGGGTTTTATAAGCAAATGACAAGAATTTACAGCTGTTTCTAAAGCTTCGTGTATTATTTTTTGCCCAAAGGTGCTATCCGGATTATATGGTGTTGCTCCTCTTCTTTGGGCTTTCTTTTCTTCCGGAGATAGGAAAGGGTTTATATCTCTTTTGGAAAAATCTAAGCTAAAATTAAAGTTGTTTGCAAAATTTATGGTTGTCGGCAGATTAAAGACTTGTTCCTTAAAAGGGCCGAAGACATGAGTTGCCTCATTTATAAACATATCAGGATGTTTATGTTTTAAGATTATGACGGATAAATCCCAAAAAATCTGTTTTCGTCGGTCTAAATAGTCTTCAACCCGTTTCTTCATAACTTGTAATTTTTCTTGAGTCGTTGGATTTAAGTTTTCTAGCACGAGTTGTCTGGTCTCTTCCATTTTGGCATCTTTTTCTTTGCCTAGGCTTGCTTGCAATTCATCAAAAGCTCGGTTGATTTCTTCTGTCGTACGGCAAAGTTCAAAGATTGCGGCCACGGCTTTTTCAAAGTCAACCCCATCGGACAATGTTCCCAAAATCTCATCACTGGCACCAAAAACGCCGTCAAATAACTTAAATTTATTTTGCAAAATTTCATAAAGTCTTACATCTGCAACATTTTGTTTGTTAATGAAGTTGATTATCACAACATCACATTTTTGCCCATAACGATGAACACGGCCAATACGTTGCTCTACTCGTTGAGGATTCCAAGGCAAATCATAATTAACCAAAAGTGAGCAAAACTGCAGGTTCAAACCTTCTGCCGCAGCCTCTGTCGCAATCATAATTTCTGCACCTTCCTTAAATGCCGTAACCAAAGCTTTTTTCATATCATTGGTGCGAGAGCCGGTGAGGTCGGAAGAATGGTTTTCAATATAATCATTATATATTTTGTTACATAAAGGGGAGTTGTTTTGCCCGTTGAAAGTAACAATTTTATCTTTGAAGCCATTTTTAGATAAGTAATCAAACAGATAATTTAATGTGCGGTTGCTTTCGGTAAATATAATAGCCTTGCGAAGTCCGCCTTTTTCTTTGATTTTATCAAATCCTTGATGAATTGCTCCAATTAACTTTTCTGTTTTGCCATCAACTTTTATTTTTGAGGCTTTATTAATTAGTTTTTGCAAAAAAGCCTTTTCTGCTTTTATATCCTCAATAGATGGAATATCTTTTTTCTTGCATGAAGAATAAGCAAAGTCATCTAAATTATCGCTATATTCTTCTAACATATCTTCATCTTTGAAAAAAGAAGAAAAAATATCAGTTTCTTTGCCGCTTTTTTCCATTTGTTCCAAACGGCTCATCAAACCTTCAAGCGTCCCTTTAACCGCGGCGGTTGAAGAACTCATCAATTTTCTTATCATCAAAACAATCAGAGTGCGGAAACGTGTGGTAATAGTTACTTTAGAAATATCTTGAATATAGGCAGAAACCTCATTGTATAACTCTTCTTCAGCTTTTGTTGGGTTGAATGCAACAGTCATTGCTTCTCTGTTGGTGTATTTTATGTATTCCAAAACATCTTTTCTTAATGTTCGGTGCAACACACACGCCAAACGTTTTTTTAATTCGTTATGGTGTTGTTCGGAATGCATATAATTTTCCATAAAAGCATATTCATTACCTAAGATGCTCGGATCAATGATGGTAACCAAAGAATATATATCCATTAAGGAGTTTTGGATTGGGGTTGCTGTTAATAGTAATTTCTTTTTTCCAAGAAAAGCTTCATTAATACCATCGGCAATTTTGGTGCTTCCTTTGTAGAAATTACGAAGTTTGTGGGCTTCATCAATAACAACTAAGTCCCAATTATGGTGTTTGAAAGATGATTTTAGTTGAACAACACAGTTATATGAACAAATGGTAATTCCCTTAAAGGCAAAGGTATCTTTTTCTTCTTTTAAGGAGTCTTTATATATTTTGCTATCAATAATTTGAGCTGGTAGATCAAACTTTTCTTGCATTTCTGTTTGCCATTGTTGGCATAAACTGGCTGGAGCAACAACCAAAATAGATGTAAAACCCCGAGAAAAATATTCAGATATAACAATTCCGGCTTCAATAGTTTTTCCTAAACCTACTTCATCTGCTAAAATAACACCTTGAGATAAAGGTGATTTTAGGGCAAATAATGCGGCATCTATTTGGTGTGGATTTAAGTCAATTTTGGATGTGCCTAAAGAGCCGGAAATGTTACCCATATCCGCTTGGTTGTTGGAAGCTAATACTTCCAAAGCCCAATATTTGGCCTTTATTTCATCTGCCGTAATCATATTTGAAATATTATAAGCATTGTTTATAAATATCAAGTTAAGGATTGATAGAAATATTGCTCAGTTTCAACTGTGTTAGTTCGGCAAGAAGTCTGTCGGCTCGTGCTTTTTCAAACTCGTATTGTTTTTGGTAGTATTCGGCATCTCGTTTAAAGTTCAGGGCTTCTTGCAGAATAATACGCTTATCAACGTTACTCAAATCAACGCAAGCGATGGTTAAGTATGGTTTGTCGGATAATTCTAACATCCTGCGGCCGTGGGTATCCATTGATTTGATAAGGTATCCCTCGCGGATAAGTCCGTTTATCATCACTTTGGCGGAATTTACCGTTAATCCCAAGGCCATGGCGATTTTATCATTCCCCATAAAAAATTTATGATTGTTATTTGTTTTGTATTTGACGAAGTCCAATAACAGACGTTCGGTAATTGATAGTGTAGCTTTACTTTTGCTCATATTTTCTCCTTATAAACTTTTGTCCTGAAAATATTTATTTGTGGAGAATGCGAGATTTTAAATTGAACAAAATCAGAGGCGGAAATCGTTATTTCCACTTATAAAGCTTGCGGAAACGGTTATTTCCGTAAATTCAAAAACGGAAATCTATATTTCCACTTGGGGAAGTCTATATTTCCAGTTCCGGAAACCGTTATTTCCGCCATCGGAAAGCTATATTTCCTCATTAAATTGTTCAATTCCTTATCAGACAAGGATTTTAGAGCAAAATTTACCCTCTATAATAGTATTATAATAGATATAAAAAGAACTATTATAATAGAACCGGAATTAAAATAGCTTTCTTTTTTCTTAGCTTAAAATAGCTCTCAAATTAAACAAAACAAACCTCTGAGGGGTGATTTAATCATCCGGGAATTAAAAAGAAATCAGAAAGCCGTCCGCCGTGTGCTGCCTAACAAAAAGAGGTGTCATGCTCGCACATCACACCTCAACCCAGACAATTCGTGTTTATAATCGAAACATAGCCATCAGCTACACAGGTATTTATCTAGCCAAAGTTTGTTTTTTGCCAAATCGCAAAATAGGTTTTATTTCCGATAAATATCCTTGTAAGAAAACAGACAAGGAGTGAAAATGTTAATGTATAATCCCGAAGATAAAACTTATTCTAAATTTATTACCATTGAAGAAATGGCAGAAGTCCAAGAAAAAATTAAACAAATAGAAGAGAGATTAAAAAATACACCGGTTAATCCGCCGTATAATTTTGAGAGCGAAGGTAATATTGATATCAATTCGGTCAGCGAGTTGAAAAAATTGATTAGGACTAACAATTTTAACTTAAATTCATCAATCAATCGCCGTAGAGCCAGTTTGTTTTTGGTGGCTTGTTATTTCTGTATGGAAAAAGAGCCGCTTGATTTCCTTATTGCCGAGGGAAGCGAGGTCAATAGAACCGATATATTCGGATATAACGCCATTATGTCGGTTATTTTGAACGAAAATATGGAAGATGATGTTAAATTACAAACCATTCAAATGTTGATAAACAAAGGTGTTGATGTGAATTGGCTCAATATCCAAGGTGAAACAGCCTTAACCTTGGCCTTGGAGCGAATAGAACTAGATATTGCCAACCTATTGCTGGATAACGGAGCGGTGCTTTATAAAAATTGAGAAAACTTGACATTCTGGGGATTATTTAACATAATCCCCTTAAAAGTGAATTTATGCCAACTTGTCCCACTTTAACCAAACGGACTAAACAGGAGAAATATAATGACAGTCAGCTTTTATGTTCAGGCGGCCACGCCTGATAAAGAAGTGTTGCAAGCATTGTTTGATAACTTAGACTTATTGCAACGACATCAAGATTTAATCTTATCCAATCCCAAATATTACAACATTCATATTCAAGGCAGCGGTGTTTTTGCTTTATATATTCCTACTTTCTCTTTGTTTTTGGGGGAATTGTTGCTTTTGTGGCAACATACACCATGGAAACAAGAAGATGCTTATTTTTATTGTATAACCGGAAGTCCTCTTTCAGGTAGCAACACATCAAGATATTGGAGCAAAGAACAAGGACTTGCTAACAAATATACACCGACCTTCGGCAAACAAATTAGCTCGGCGATATTTGTCCGCCGAACCGGTAGCCCGATTTATGACGAACATAAACCAACTCCGGTTTCCGTTCCCAAGCTCCAAGCCTCTGATATGACAATCATTGAACTGATTGAAGAATTAAAGCAAATCTGACAAGAAGGCATAGATTCACTTTTGCTTTTTAAATTTTTATTTCGATTCCAACAACACCAAATTCTTTTTGTCTCTGAATAGAGTAAAATCCTTCTAGTGTTTTTAACAATTCATCTTGAGATGAAAAACCTGCTTGTTGAATAGCTATTTTTGAACATAACGATTTAAAATCAGGTGCTTTATGCAAATCAATCACTTTGGCTGAAAAAGTATCGTCTGCATTTGAAGTATTAGAAAATTCAATAATGTCTCCAATTTTTATCTTTTGCCTTTTTTCATCAAAAAGTCTTAATTCAATAGTTTTTTTTCCTGATTTGAGAAGATTATAATATTTTTCTTTTACACTCATCTTGTGCATTTATTTCTCCTTGACTACTAAAGATTTAAATTATATTAGTTATGCTAATATTAAATCTTTTTAAAGTAAAGGAAATAATATGGATTATAAAATATCTACAATAGATTATTTTTCTCCAAGTCTTGATAATTTATATCAGGGAATTGTTGAATTAACAAATTCTATAAATGACACATATCCTAAACACAATGATTGGTTATATAAGAAGTTTTTTCCGGGATTAAAGGATGGTTCAAGAAAAATAGTTGTTGCTTATGAAGATTTAAATAAGCCTATGGGCGTTGCATTACTTAAAGATACCAAAGAAGAAAAAAAGATATGTTGTCTGTTTGTAAGAGATGATTGCCGCAAAAAAGGAATTGCAAAAAAATTAATGGAACAGAGCTTTGAAACTCTTGGTACTAAATTTCCTTTAATGACGGTATCTGATAGAAATATTGAACAATTGCAGCGAATTGTAAATATATATAACTTTAAATTTTCTTATAGAAAAAAAGGTGCTTATCAAAAAGATAATACAGAAATTTATTTTAACAATGAAGCAACAGAATTGCTAAAAACTAATATATTGTCTCCTCTTTTTTCTAAAGTGTTACAAGATAAAAAAAATAGAACCAAATAAATTCATTTGATTCTATTTTTTTTATTTGTTATTTAATTTTTTCCAAAAAATTAAATAACTCTGGATATTCTGTTTCGTTTATCCACGTTGGCGACGGCTGAAATTTAAATTTTCTTTTTAAGAAACTTAAATCGACCGGTTTAATTTCTTGCACTTCAGAAATAGGTAGAGCAATTCCAAATTTTTTGTTCTTTTTAGGACCTTCTAAGTACTCTTTGATTTCGTTCATCATATGAGGTTGGTCTGTTGCTGTTACATTGTTTAATATATTGGGAATTGTATCATAAATTCCTTCTTTGAGAATGACAAATGCCATTATTTTACCAACCGGTTGGCTTACATAGATATAAGCCTTTACACTTCCTTTAAACTTTTTAAAAGATTTTCTGTACTCAAAATGCTTTTCTCCATCCAGAATTTGTTTGAAGTACTTTTCTTTTAATGAAATAATAATTTTTTCCATATTCGTAAAATTAAAATAATTAATAAAACTCTTGAAAGATAAACCTATAATTGAAAAAAGTAAAGAGAAATATTTTCCCTACAACCCATTGAATTTAAAATAAAATCATCCAGAATCAATAAGATAATACGAAAAATGTTATAAAAAGTGCTTGACTTTAGCATTTTTGAATGCTACCCCGGGGACCATCTTTTTTAAACAATTCATGGAAAAACAGATGGTTAATGAAGAAAATATACTGATGAAAGCACTTTATGATATGGATTTTGAACGTATCAAATCTATCTTAAAGCAAGGTTTTGATGTTAATGAGCCATACAACAAACACGGTTGGACGCCGTTTATGTGGGTTTGTAAAGAATTTTATGAACCCGATATTATCAAGGCTTTTATTCAAGCCGGCGGGGATGTTAAATCTCGCAATCGCAACGGAGAAACACCTTTTATGATTGCCGCGGTTAAACGCAGTTCGCCGCAAACTCTGGCCGTTTTGCTTGAAGCCGGAGCAGATATTAACGCTCGTGATAAGTTCGGCAATACTTCTTTTATATATGTGGTTCGTCATCCTCAAGCTTTAATGCGAATTCGGATTTTGGACTTTATGATTGATAACGGAGCTAATGCCGACATAAAGAACAATCGCGGTCTTTCGGTTTGGGATTATGCCGCCGAACAAGAAGGTATGACCGAATATCTTTGTGTTAGATTGTTAGAGGAAAGCGAGCATGAATAATATCGCCGCAATCGCCAAGCTCAATGATGATTTCAGAGCTAACCCATCTCTGGGGACTTTTGTTTTAACGCCCGGAATTAGAGCCAATAGTTTTGATGATATTGAAATCATTTTGAACAAGGTTCGCCATTTTGAGGATTTCAGTGAAGAAAACAATCCCTACGGTGAAAAGGATTTCGGAGCGTTTAGTTTCAAGGGTGAAAAGATTTTTTGGAAGATTGATTATTATGACCGCAATTTTGAATTTGCTTCGCCGAATGCCGCAGACCCTAGTCAGACAAACCGTGTCTTAACCGTGATGTATGCTTATGAATACTAGGGGTTATCTAAGATGAAATATGATATTTTGTGTTCGGAAAGCTTGGATAATCTGATTGAATATGTAAATGCGGCTCTTCTAAACGGTTGGCAATGCCAAGGCGGTGTGGGAATTTTGACCCAAGGTTTGAGTTATAAAGTGTTTTATCAAGCCATCATTAAAAACTAGGATTTCCTTTCAATATTATTATGTCTCCTTTCAAAATGAGTATAAATAAGTTAAAAAGAGTAAAATCAATGGTAAATGACGTTTTTGTAGATGATAAGAAAATTAAAGATATTTTGACCTATATCAGCGGAATGAAACACGCCGAACAAATCCGGATGATGTTTTTGTGCTCGCTAAACGGTATGCGTTCTATCAATTTTTGTTATCTTCAGGTTAAGGATGTTTATACCGAAACACTGAAAGTCAAAGACGCCATTTGCCTAGATTATGACAAGAACAAAGGCAAAAATAAATGTTCCTACTATTTGAACTCGCAGATAAAGAAGGAATTTGCCGAATATTTGAAGTATCTGCAACAAACACGAAGCAATTTGAACCAAGAGAGCTATCTATTTACATCGCAAAAGCAAAATAAGCCCTACAATCGCGCGAGTATCAGCCGTTTGTTTAGTTCCGTTTATCGCAAATTCAGCATAAAAGGTGCAAGCCACCTCGGCCGACATTTGTTTGTATCAAAATTGGTAAATTCCGGCGTGAATATCTGTTTGGTGCAAAAACTGGCTAATCATAAAAACATCTCAACCACGCAAAGATATTTTAATTATAACGAGCACATGCTCGCAAATGCGGTTGAAAATGCAAGAGTGTAATATCAAATTAACTCCAAGTAAAAAAGCCTTACATTTTTTGTAAGGCTTTTTCTTTTGAGTAAAATTGAAAAAATCAAAATTTCAAAAATTAAAACTAGGGTTGTTAGAGAA
>CASFJL010000031.1 GCA_949295005.1 uncultured Pseudomonadota bacterium
CATTTTGTAGGATTGCATAAAAATCGCTTATACTTTCTTTAATATTTGTAACATTTTAACTTTGGCAATATTTGTAACATTTTAACTTTGGAATAACAAGTCTTTTTTTTATCTTAACTTGCGCTTTTTACTTTATTTTTGTGATTAAATCTTATTTTTTTACGTTTTTTAACACACTAAACGGATTTAAGCTTTCTGTATCTTCTGATGAAAACTCTGATTTGAAAACAAAAACCTCCCCTTCTTGTCTGGGGTTGTCATCCATAACCAAAGCAACTTGCTCTATGGCTATCTGACACAAGTCTATTTGCCCATTATCCAACAAATATGGCTCATCATCATATATGTCAAAGTCAAAATCTTTCAAATCTTGCGGGGTGGCCAAAGTGTCAAAATAAATTGAAAACTCAGGATTGTATGTTTTATAAAAATTATCCAAACTTATCACGCTTTTTAACTCAAATTCGGCATCAACTCTTCCCCAGACGTCTAATCTGTGTTCTTTCTTTTTATATTTTAAATATATTTCCGCTGAAAATGAACGAACACTCTCAACCTTAAACACCTCTTGCAAATATTTTAATTCTTCTGCTTTTGCCTGAATATGATATTTTTTTTCTGATGCGCTTAATTCATCTACAACTATCGGATAAGAAAAAAGATTTTGCATTAATTTTTTCCTTGTGTTATAAAAACTCATCTTTGTTATGATATAATCGTAAGGATATTAAGATGTCAATAAACAAAATTGGTTTTATCTGTGTATTTTCTTTGTTTTTTATCTCTGCTTGCTCTTCTGATCTTTTTATTTCTCATACCGGAAATATGCCCTCTAATGAGCGAATCTCTCAAATCAGACACGGACATACAAAACAACAAGTTATTAACACCATAGGTGCTCCTTCTTCTGTGGTCTCTTTGGATAAAAACACTTGGATATATATGTCTTCTTCCATTAAACGCGTGGCTTTTATGGAACCTGAAGAAGTGGATAGAGATGTTTTAACCATTGAGTTTGACAAAGAGGGAAAAGTTGAAAGTATGAGACGTTTAACTAAGAAAAACGGTAAAGAGATTTCTGTCAGCACCGATGCTACTCAATCTTTAGGAAACACCCCTGGTTTCTTTGAAAAATTCTTTGGCGGCGTGGGCGGATATTCTCCTTTTCCGGTCATCAACCCCAAAAACTTATAAACTCCTTTTTACAAAAAACTGCCTATCCATACGGAAAGGCAGTTTTTTTTATAAGCCAACATCTGGCTCAACCCCTTGTTCCCTTAAGTTTTGCAAAATCTCTGCAATGCAGATTTTTTCTTTGTATCTTAAAAAACCATCACTTAAACATATTTTTACAACCTCTTTTACCAAATCTTCGGCTTCTTCAGGTGTTTTTTTACTCAAATTCTTAACCGCATTATAAAAATCTTCTTTATTGGGATTAATCATTTGAAGATGCCCTTCTATAAACTGAGACGTCAACATCTGATTTTCATATTTTTTTTGGATATAATTTATGATGGTTTGTTTTTTTATCTCTGAATAATAATCTATGACCTTACCTACATATAACAATATAATGATATCATCTCTTATGTCTAAAAAAATTTTTAATTGCTCTGCATATTTTTCTTTTTTTTGATGTAACTGTTTTATTTTTATATATTCTTCCAACAAACTTTTGGCTGAAAAAAACTCTGCTTCCGTGCTCAAATCTATAACAGATTTTATAAACGCGCCGTCTACTACTCTTGAGGTTTTATTTTTATAAAAATATAATTCCACCATTATGTTGCCACCTTGCTCCCATATTTTTTTTAAGGCAACATTTTCTGCTTCTAAGCCTGAGGAATCTATAAAATTTACAATTAAATTATAAAATTTTGTATTTGGCATTTAATCCTCTAGCAATTTATTCAGCTTGTTTACGTAGTTCAAAATCATTTCTATTCTTTGGGCATAATTATCCAAATTTTTCTCAATAAAAAGCTTTTGATCCGGTCTGATTTTGATTGCGCCAAACTGTCTGGAGATAAAGTCTATCAGCTTTTCTGGTTTGGCAAAAGTATTATTCCTTAAGCTCATCAAAATGCCTTTGGCGCCGGCTTCTATTTTTTCTATATTGGCCTTGCGGCAAAGCTGCTTGATTTCTATGGTTTTTAGCAAGTTTTCAACTTCTGTCGGGATTGGCCCAAATCTATCGATGAGCTCTTCTCTCATATCAATCAGGCCTTCTTTGTCTTGAATATCACCAATACGTTTATACAATCCCAATCTCACGCCTAAATCTCTGACATAATTTTCAGGTATCATAATCGGAATACCCGTACTGATTTGCGGTGCCCAATCACTCAACTCTGCTGATGCAACTTCTTTGTCGCTACCTTGAGCTTTTAAGCGCATGATTTCTTCTTCCAACATATGTTGGTACAAAGCAACACCCACATCTTTAATATGCCCTGATTGTTCTTCTCCCAATATGTTGCCTGAACCTCTGATATCCATATCATGGCTTGCCAAAGAGAAACCTGCACCCAAACTATCTAATGCCTGCAAGATGTTTAATCTTCTTTCCGCAATTGGTTTTAAGGCCTTTTGCTTGGGCACGGTAAAGTAGCAATAGCCTCTGACTTTGCCCCTGCCCACACGGCCTTTTAATTGGTATAACTGTGCCAAGCCAAACATATCTGCTCGGTGAACAATCATGGTATTTACGCTTGGCATATCAATACCTGATTCAATAATTGTGGTAGAAAGCAACAAGTCTGCCTTGCCGTCTGCAAAATCATTCATCACGGCTTCCAGCTGCTTAACCGGCATTTGACCATGCGCCACCAATATTTTTACATCAGGCACTAATTCTCTTAATTCTTTTTCCACGCCAAAAATATCTGACACACGAGGACAAACAAAAAATGTTTGACCATGTCTGAATTTTTCTCTGTAAATGGCCTCTTTTATCATAACCTTATCAAAAGGCATTACAAACGTGCGCGCGGCTAATCTGTCTACCGGAGGTGTAGCAATCAAGCTTAATTGTTTAACTCCGGTTAAAGAAAGCTGCAATGTTCTTGGAATCGGCGTTGCCGTCATGGTCAAGACATGGACATCTGATTTTATGGATTTTAATTTTTCTTTATGTGCCACGCCAAAGTGTTGCTCTTCATCAATAATCAGCAAGCCCAAATTACAGAACTTAATGTCTTTAGAGAGCAAGGCATGCGTTCCGATAACAATTTCAACCGAGCCTTCCTCCAAACCTTTTTTGGTTTCAGCGGCTTCTTTCGGAGTTACTAAACGAGATAACATTTTTACTCTGACCGGAAAACCTTCCATTCTTTTTTTGAAGTTTATGTAGTGTTGTCTGGCCAACAAAGTGGTGGGCACAATCAAAGCTACTTGCGCTCCACTCACAGCAACTGCAAAAGCAGCTCTTATGGCAACTTCCGTTTTGCCAAAGCCGACATCTCCGCACACCAATCTGTCCATCGGAACAGTTTGAGCCAAATCTTGCAAAACATCATGAATGGCATTGAGTTGGTCATCTGTCTCACTATATGGAAAATGCGAGCAAAATTCATCATACATTCCTTGTGAAGGAATAAAGCTCTCGGCTTTTTTCAAATGTCTTTCCGCCGCAATTTTGATTAATTTTTCGGCAATATCTTTAATTTTTTGTTTTACCTTGGCTTTTTTAGCCTGCCAAGCCAAGCCGCCTAACGTGTCTAAGACAATATTATCATCATCAACGCCATAGCGTGACAAAACATCAATATTTTCAACCGGAACAAATAATTTGGCATCATTGGCATATAAGATTTTGAGACAATCATGCGGCGCACCTCCGGCCATGATATTTTCAAGCCCCAAAAACTTACCGATACCATGCTCTATATGGACGACCAATTCACCAACGCTCAAAGATTCCACATCGGCAATAAAGTCTTTTGAGCTGGCTTTTTTCTTGGTTACACGGTGCTGTCTTTCTCCCAAAATATCTTGTTCTGAAACAAAACACAGACCATCTCCTCTGAAGCCATGCGCCAAATTGAGAACAATCAGTGCCGTTTGTTTTTTATCTGAGGCCAAAACCTGCTGCCAAGAATTGCCAAAATACAGATTTTTTATGCCATGTTCACTCATGAGTGTGAAAATTCTGTCTCTGGAACCTTCAGAATAGCAACAAATTACTCTTCTTAAGCTTGCATATTCTTTCAAATAATCATCAAGCTCCATATAAACTTGGGCTAAATTGACATTTTTGGCTTGAGCAAAACTGCGCCCCGGAAGCACCCCCATATCGGCAATTTCTTCATTTTCAACCATAGTCATGGCGCTGAACCGAATGGCATGTTTTTTATCTAAAATCTGCTCAAATTGCGTTTTGGTCAAATACATCTGCTCAGGCGGAACCGGTCTGTATGTGTCTGTCTCATTAACGGATTTTACATTCAATGCCTCTAAACGCGCCTGATAATAATCGGCAATGCTTTCAGACTTTGCCAAAAGAGCCTCTGAAACATTGCGTCCGATGATAACATTGGCTTGCGGAATATAATCAAACAAGCTTGGCAACGGCTCTTCATAAAAAAACGGCAGCCAGTTTTCCATACCCAAATGTTTTACGCCGTTTGAAATATCTGCATAAATTTCATCATCCTTAAACGCAGCTCCAAAAGCTTCTCGGTATTTTTGGCGGAAGGTTTTAATTGTGTTCTCATTTAAGGAGACTTCGTTCATCACCTGAAAAGTATAAGATTTCAGCTCGCCGATTGTTCTTTGGCTCATGGCATCAAAAGTGCGGATTCTTTCAACCTCGTCATCAAACAAATCTATACGCAAAGGCTGGTTTGTTCCAACCGGAAAAATATCTATAATATCTCCTCTGACGGCATATTCTCCGGCTTCAATAACCTGCTCTACACGGTTATATCCATTCAAAGACACATAATGGATAAAATCATTAAAACTCAATTTATTACCAACCTTAACTTCACGCACTGCATTAAGAAAAACTTTCGTCGGAGGCAGTTTTTGAACCACCGCACCGATACTGGCTATGATGATTCTTGACTGTTTTGTTTGCGGGTTTAAGGCCAGATTTGTCAGTGTCTCAATTCTTTTGGAAACAACATTTACGTTTGGAGAAACCCTATCATAAGGAACCGTATCCCATGAGGGTAAAGTCAAAACCTCTCTATCAGGGTTGAGATATTTAATAAACTCAGACGTTTTTTCCAATGAAAAACCGTCACTGACGATATACAAAATATCGCCTTGTTGTTCATTTAAAAACTTTTCAAGCAAAACGGCATCATATCCATCCGGAACAGAGGCCAAAGTCTTTGCATTTATTTTATTTAAATCGTAGAGCATTATTTTTATTCTATTGTTTACTTAACCAAATAAACTATATACAATGTGTTTATAAGTACAACATTTTTTTGAAGAAAATAACAATGCGTCCGTCGATTTTGTCTCCCTTGTTTGCTCCCTTGTCTTCTATCATCGGGCTGGGAGAAAAATCTCAAAAACTTTTAAAAAATCTTGATTGTCATTCAACCAAAGATTTAATTTTTCATTTGCCGATAAACTTTGTGGACAGACGCTTTGCTCCAAAAGTATGTAATGCTATTGCCGGTCGAGTGGCCACGCTTAAAGTCAAAGTCATTGAGCATATTGCTCCGCAAAAAAAATCTCAGCCCTATAAAGTGATTGTGGCTGATGAAACCGAGCAAATGACCATATTGTTTTTTAAGGCTTATCCTTCAACCATTCAAAAAAATTTGCCTCTTGGAAAATGGGTTGCCATAAGCGGTAAGGTTGAACAATTTAACGGCTCTTTGCAAATGAGCCACCCTGATTATATTCTTCCGGCAGAGCAAATTGAAACACTTAAAAAGGTGGAACCTATTTATCCGCTTACGGCAGGAATCTCCAATAAAATGCTTAATAAATGGATTTCTCAAGCCTTAAATCGCGTTCCCGCACTACCGGAATGGATTGATGAAAATTTGCTCAAAGAAAAAAACTGGAACAGTTTCGGGCATTCTCTTTTTGCTGCTCACCGTCCCTCTTGTTTAAACGACCTTGACCCTAATTCTTATGCCAGACAGCGTTTGGCTTATGATGAGCTTTTGGCCAACCAATTAACCTTGGCTTTGGCCAGACAAAAAATAAAAAAACAAAAAGGCAGAGAACTCAAAGGTAATGGCTTGCTCAGAAAAAAATTTTTAGAAAATTTGCCTTTCAAACTGACACAAGCTCAAGAAAAAGTTTTATTGGAGATTTTTACTGACCAAGCCGCTCCGTTTAAAATGCTGCGTCTTTTGCAAGGTGATGTTGGTTGCGGCAAAACCGTTGTGGCCTTTATAGCCATGCTGAATGCGGTTGAGTGCGGCTTTCAAGCGGCTTTAATGGCTCCAACCGAAATTTTGGCCAAACAACATTGGGAGAACTTTCAAGAGTGGTGCTCTTGTCTTAATATTCGTTGCGAGCTTTTAACCGGCAAAACCAAAACAAAAAAACGACAAGAAATCTTAAATGACCTTGCCTTAGGCAAAATTGACATTTTGGTCGGAACACATGCTCTGTTTCAAGAAAATGTTGCTTTTCATGATTTGGCATTTGCCGTGATTGATGAACAGCACCGTTTTGGCGTGCACCAACGGCTTAATTTTTCAAACAAAGGCGATTTGACCGATATTTTGGTTATGACCGCCACCCCTATTCCCAGAACGCTTTTATTAACCGCTTACGGGGATATGGAATATTCTAAAATCGACCAGGTTCCCGAAGGCAGACAGCCTGTTGATACCAGAGTGATGCCGGTGGAAAAAATCCATGATATTGTGGCTGCCCTTAAAAGGAAAATTGATGAAGGCTCAAGAGCTTATTGGGTTTGCCCTTTGGTTGAAGAATCTGAAAAACTTGATTTGGCAGCCGCAGAAGAGCGTTTTTCTTCTTTGCAAAAATATTTTGGCGACAAAGTTGGTCTTATTCATGGAAAGATGAAAGAAGCTCAAAAAGATTTGGTCATGGAAAAATTCAAAACCGGAGAAATTTCTCTTTTGGTGGCCACTACCGTTATTGAGGTTGGCGTAAATGTTCCGGAAGCTACCGTAATGATTATTGAACATGCCGAGCGTTTTGGGTTGGCTCAGCTACACCAACTCAGAGGCCGAATTAAACGTGGTTTTCAAGCCTCTACCTGTATTTTGCTTTATGCGCATCCGTTGAGCGAAACTTCTCGCGCTAGGCTTAATATTATGAAAGAAACCGAAGACGGTTTCAAAATTGCCGAAGAAGATTTAGATATTCGAGGCGGCGGTGAGATTTTAGGGACTAAGCAAAGCGGTTTTAACACGTTCAAACTGGCTGATTTATCCGTACATAAAGGCTTGCTCTTAACCGCTTCTAAAGAAGCACGCCTTATCATTCAACAAGATCCTGACTTAACTTCAACAAAAGGTTATGCTCTGCGCAATTTGTTGTATCTTTTTGAGCAAGATGAAGCAATTAAAAACTATAAACAATAAAAAAAGAGGGGTGACTCACGTCAGCCCTCTTAAAATGCAAAACAAACTAACAGCATTTTTTTAACATAGCATCAGCATCAAGACTATGCAATTTAAATGCCGTTTTTCATATATGTTGATGTGTTTGTGTTATAATGTTGGAACAGAAAAACTTTTTCCATCATACATATAATATGCATTCTCTTTTGTATTGCATTTTATTTCTCCTTTTTCTTGGATAAACGTGATATATTCGGGTTTAACATCCACGTAGCTGACCTCAGAATTGCTTACATTTACCAAAAAGCAGCAATTTCCTTTATGAGGCATCAACCAATATAACACATTTTCAATTTTGCAAGGATAAATCTCTTGAAGCGGAAATTTGAAAAAATCCACCTGAAGGAATGGCAACATAGCAACTTTTGCTTTTATCAAGGACAAAGCTTTTTCTCTGTCTTTACATAATTTTCCTTCACATTCATCTAAAAACAGGCATATTGCCATGTCTTTATCTTCATGATTTATGTAAGCATTTAAACAGCCTTGATGATAAACATTGCCTATGCGACCAACTTCTTCAAATGTTAATTCATCACATACATTGACCAACATTTGCAAAGGTGAATATATCAAAAATTTCTTTTCTTTTGCTGATTTTGCCTCCAGCACATATGCCGGCGTATAATCTCTTGCCGTTATGTTATACAGCATTTTTACGCTTAAAGTTGTTGTTTCACAACCCTGAAGTTCATCTGAAAATAACTTCATTAACAGACTTTTTACTTCATTCTCAGCAATTTTTTTTACTTCCATAGCTTAAAAAATTTAAAAATTAATAAAATAATATTAAATCTCGGGCTATTATTTAAAGCAGTTTTTTTTTAAAGTCAACATATAAAAAAGCCTCCATTTGGAGGCTTTTGATTGAGGTTTTCTGTTACATCACTCTGTTTTCTGCCATTTTTGCAAGTGATTGTTGCTGAATAATTATGTTTTCTGAAACTCTTTCTTGGCTGATATGACGTTTATAATCTTTCATAAAATCTTCTATATTGGCTTTATCATCCATTTTTAGATATTTATCACAAGCAATCACTGCATAGTCTCTGTCTTTTGGGGATAAAATTTCTAACATTTCTAATGCTGATTTTTGCTGCTCTTTATTCTTCATATGTTGTATTTTTGGCAAAAACTGTTGAACTTTATCTGTATAACTTTTTATTCTGATTTTGGCTCTTTGACTTTCTAGCGAAACAACCGCTTTATTTTTCGGTAAATCTAACTTTTCAATATCTGTTTTGCCCAATCTTTCATGTAAACTTGCAAACAATTCTTTCTTGCTTAAATCCGGCATAGAGAGTTTTTTTACAAATGTGCTGCTCACTGTTGTTAATGTTTTTTCCGTCATAATAATCCCCCCTTTGTTTTCTGTTATTATAACATATTTTCATTATCAGCTCAACACTTATTTATCTGATTGCCTTTTTTAAGATATTGTCTTTTTCTATATATTCCACAGCTTTAAGATAACTCTCTTTTTCTGACAAAACCGTATAATAATCTTTTTTGACCAACGGTGCTCTTTGCAGTGCCATAAAATAATCTGCTCTTGAGATTGGGTTATTTATAACATATTCAAAAAAACCCGTTTTTATTAAAAAATCTCTCAGATTGTCTATCAACGGATTGTTCTGTAACAAAGCACATAAATAACAAGATATGCCGGTTTGAATCCCATGTGGGTGCGGCGGTCTGGATATTTCATCTAAGGCATGAGATATTAAATGCTCTGCCCCGCTTGCCGGTCTTGATGTGCCGGCTATTTCCATGGCAACACCGCTTAATAATAAGGAAATGCTTAAATTTTTTAAAAATTCTGTCGATATTAAATTTAAGTTTTTGGTATTATATAATGTATCTATGGCGTTGTAGGTTAACATGGCTGCAAAGTCATTATACCGCTCATAGCCTTTTCTGAAAGAAACTTTCCAATCCCATAAGGCCGTGATTTTTGAACTCATATCCCCAATGCCTGAATATAACAAATATATGGGGCTTTTTGATATAACATCTAAATCTACAACTATACCAAACGGAATACTTGATTTTACACTTGTTCTTTTTCCGTCTACCAAAAGTGATGTGTTGGGGCTGCAAAAACCATCATTTGACAAAGAAGTCGGAACGGAAATAAACGGTTTTTTTAAGAGATTGGCGCAATATTTGGCAAAATCTATAACTTTTCCTCCACCGACTCCTATAATAGCATCTGTTGTCCTTGGTAAATTGAAAGCGACTTTGTTTACCTCTTCAATATTGATATATTGCACTATTTTGTTGCAAACAATTTCAATATCGTGTTGCTCAAACCCCTTATAAAGCTTGCCTCCAATTGTTTCTTCCAAACCCTCGCTCCAAAAAAGAGCCACGTTTGACATGCCTTTATCAATTAGATATTTGCCTATCCGATTAATTTTTCCATAACCAATTTTGACCATATATGGAATATTAATCTGTCTGTTCATAAAAAAATTGTGATAGGCCATGTGCTTTCTCCTTGAACATTATATCTTTTTTTAGCATATTTTTTTTTATCTTTCTATCTTTTTTTTATGCAAAAAAAAGAGCTTATAATTAAATAAGCTCCCTTTAACCAAATATAAGTTTAAGATTATTTTTGCTCCAATTCCCTCACAACATATTCATAAAAAATTCTGTCTTCTTCATGAATTGCTTGTGACATTTTTTCTTTGGCTCTTTCTAAAGAAATTTTATCTATGCCAAATACTTTTTCTGAAGATATGGCGCATCTGTTACGGGCAAAGTCTGCAACACCACCTTTAACAAAATAGCTTTCCAAAACCTTTAGCTGCCTATCTAAAACTCTGACAATTCCGTTTCTTAACAAAAACATTGTCGGTGCTCTGTCCGGTAACAAGGTTATATCTCCGTTAACGGACGGAAGCTGCAAGGCCGCTACCTTTTTGGTGCTGTATATTTTATATGGTCTGGATATTCTAAAAATAATCTCACTCATATTTTTTCTCTATTTTTTTTGTTCTGCTTCTTCCATCTTTTTGGCTTTTTCCAAAGCGTCTTCAATTGTTCCAACCATATAAAAAGCTTGTTCAGGAATATGGTCATATTTACCTTCAATAATTTCCTTAAAGCCTTTTATGGTGTCTTCCAATTTTACAAACACGCCCGGTGTTCCCGTAAAGACTTCTGCAACGTGGAACGGTTGAGACAAAAATCTTTGTACCTTTCTGGCTCTGGCCACGGTCAATTTATCTTCTTCAGACAACTCATCCATACCCAAAATTGCAATAATATCTTGCAATGATTTATATCTTTGCAAAATTTCTTGTACCTGACGAGCTACTTGATAATGCTCCTCTCCAATGATTTGAGGATCCAAAATACGAGAAGTTGAATCAAGCGGGTCAACGGCTGGGAAAATACCTAATTCTGCAATTGAACGAGACAACACGGTTGTGGCATCCAAGTGTGCAAAGGTTGTTGCCGGAGCCGGGTCGGTCAAGTCATCTGCCGGAACGTATACGGCTTGAACAGATGTAATAGAGCCGTTTTTGGTTGAGGTAATACGCTCTTGCATGGCACCCATATCTGTTCCCAATGTTGGTTGATAACCCACAGCTGAAGGAATACGTCCGAGCAAAGCTGAAACCTCTGAACCGGCTTGGGTGAAACGGAAGATATTATCCACAAAGAACAACACGTCTTGGTGTTCAACATCACGGAAATATTCTGCTTGTGTCAAACCAGACAAAGCAACACGAGCTCTTGCTCCGGGGGGTTCATTCATTTGACCGTATACCAACACGGTTTTTGATTTATCACCTTTTAAGTCAATAACGCCTGAGTCAATCATTTCATGGTACAGGTCGTTTCCTTCACGCGTTCTTTCTCCCACACCTGCAAATACGGAGTAACCACCATGACCGATACCAATGTTTGTAATCAACTCTTGAATCAGCACGGTTTTACCCACACCGGCACCACCAAACAAACCAATCTTACCACCTTTGGCATATGGTTCCAACAAGTCAATCACCTTAATACCGGTTGTCAAAACTTGAGTTTCGGTTGATTGCTCTACAAAACTGGGGGCCTCACGGTGAATTGGGAAATATGTTTTGGCTTTAATATCGCCTCTACCATCCACAGGCTCACCGATAACATTAATAATACGGCCCAAAAGTTCCGGTCCAACCGGAACCTCAATCGGTTTACCGGTATTAATAACTTCCATTCCTCTGACCAAGCCATCTGTTGTGTCCATAGCAATACAACGAACAACTTCTTCGCCCAAGTGTTGCGCTACTTCCAAAACCAACTTTTGACCATGGTTATCACATTCCAAAGATGTTAAAATTGCCGGAAGTTCTTTAACGCTTTCAAACTTTACGTCTACCACAGCGCCTGTTACCTGAGAGATTTTACCTTTTGAAACAATCTCTTTAGTCTTTTCTACTTTTTCTGCCTTTTTGGCTTTTTCAACACTTGCTTTGGCAACAACTTTTTCTTTGGTTGAAGCTACTTTTTTTACCGCTTTTTTTGGAGCGGAAACTTTCTCTTTTACCTTAGAAGTTTTTTTCTTCTCTACCATTTAGCTCTCCTCTTTCTTAAAGTGCTTCAGCACCGGAAATAATTTCGGTTAACTCGGTTGTAATTGCTGTTTGTCTGATACGATTATATTTAATTGTCAGTTTATTAATCATATCAGATGCGTTTCTTGTGGCATTATCCATTGAGGTCATGCGCGCACCGTGTTCAGATGCTTGTGAATGAACAACTGCTTTGAAGATTGAACCTCTGAAAATCAGCGGCAACATTTCTGCTAACAATTTTAATTTATCTTGTGGTTCATACTCATAAAAAGCACCTTTAACCACATTGGTCGGAATATGAAGTTTATTATAATCATACTCCCCTATTTTCAAAGGCAATAATTGGCGGTCAACAATCTCTCTGCTGATGGCAGAATTAAATTTGCTGACAATAACCTCACAGACATCAAAAACATTGTTATTATAAGCTTCTAATATATCATACCCAATATCAGATGCTTCATAATATTTTGCACCTTTGGCGGCAATTCCTTCTTTGGTTTTGAAGAACATGTTTTCGTATCTTGATTTTAAGATATCTTTGCCTTTTTTGCCAATGCAGTAAAGCAAAACCTCTTTGCCTTCTGATTTTAGGGCTTCAATTCTTCCGGCGGCTTCTTTGGCCACAGCAGCATTATAACTTCCGCACAAACCTCTATCTGACGTAAAAACAACCAAAAGATATTTTTGCGGATTGGATTGCGCTTTCATCATATCTGGCCAATTAATTTCTTCTCCCTGAGCCTCTTTTTGCTGTAACTCATATATTATGCGGTTTGCACAAGCCAATAAGTTGTTGCTATAAAACTCAGATTTTCCGATTAAGCCTTGAGATTTGCGCAGGCGGGCAGCAGCAACCATCTTCATCGCCGAAGTAATTTTACTGGTCGATTTGACGGTGCTGATGCGAGTTCTTAACTCTTTTAATCCTGCCATTTTTTATCCTTAAGCTGCTTCTTCTACTTTTTTATATTCACTAATCAAACTGTCATAAAATGCTGTCAGTTTTTTATCCAATTCTTCTGAAATCACTTTTGTTTTGGCAATTTCTTCCAAATATTTGGGATGATTTGCAAGCAAACTATTCAAAGCTTTTTCTTCAAAATCACCAACTTCTTTTAAGTCCAGTTTATCCAAATATCCTCTCACACCGGCAAAAATGCTAACTACTTGTTCTTCTACCGGCATTGGATGATATTGCGGTTGTTTTAACAACTCTGTTAATCTGGCGCCTCTTGCCAATAAGTTTTTGGTTGCTACATCCAAGTCTGATGCAAATTGTGCAAAAGATGCCATTTCACGATATTGCGCCAACTCCAGCTTAATTTTTCCGGCAACTTGTTTCATTGCCTTAATTTGAGCAGCTGAACCCACACGGCTAACGGAAATACCCACATTGACCGCCGGACGAATACCTTGGAAGAACAAGCCTGTTTCCAAAAAGATTTGTCCGTCCGTAATAGAAATTACGTTTGTCGGAATATAGGCTGATACGTCTCCGGCTTGGGTTTCAATAACCGGCAACGCCGTTAATGAACCACCACCCAACTCGTCATTCATTTTTGCGGCACGTTCCAACAAACGTGAGTGCAAATAGAACACGTCTCCGGGGAAAGCTTCACGCCCAGGTGGACGACGGAGTAACAAAGACATTTGTCTGTATGCCGTAGCTTGTTTGGTTAAGTCATCATAAAAGATAACGGCATTCATTCCGTTGTCTCTAAAGAACTCACCCATTGCGCAACCCGAATACGGAGCCATAAATTGCATCGGCGCCGGATCTGATGCCGTGGCGGCAACAACGATTGTATAATCCATTGCACCATGGTCTTTTAAGATTTTTACAACTTGTGCTACCGTGGAGCGTTTTTGTCCGACGGCTACATAAATGCAATAAAGTTTGTCTTTTTCAGATTTGGCTTTATCATTAATTTTTTTCTGGTTCAAAATTGTATCAACGATAATTGCGGTTTTTCCGGTTTGACGGTCACCAATAATCAGCTCACGTTGACCTCTTCCGATTGGCACCAAAGAATCTACGATTTTTAATCCGGTTTGCATTGGTTCATAAACACTACGGCGCGTAATAATACCAGGAGCTTTAACCTCTGAAACACGGTATTCTTTAGCAGCAATTTTGCCTTTGCCGTCAATAGATTCACCCAAGGCATCAACCACACGACCTAACAACTCTTTACCAACCGGAACGCTCACAATTTTATCTGTGCGTTTAACCGTATCGCCTTCTTTAATGTTTTGGTCTGAGCCGAAAATAACGACACCGACATTATCCTCTTCAAGGTTTAAGGCCATTCCTTTAATGCCGCCGTCAAACTCCACAAGTTCTCCGGCCTGAACATTATCCAAACCGTAAACACGTGCAATTCCGTCTCCGACAGACAGAACGCGTCCGACCTCAGAGACATCAATATCAACATGAGAGCTGGCAATTTTTTCCTTAATTATGGAAGATATTTCACTTGCTTGCACAGACATTATTGTCCACCTTTCATCATGATTTCTAAACGATTTAATTTTCCTAAGACAGAATCGTCTATCATTACAGAACCGTATTTTATTTTTAATCCGCCTAAAATTTCAGGATCAACAACAAAATGCGGAATAATTTGTTTATTTAACTTTTGAGAAAGTATTTCTAATATCTTTTTGTTTTGCAATACATTCAATGCTTTTGCCGATGTAATTTCCACTTCCAACATATTATGTTTTTGGTAATAAATTTCAACATAAGCACGCAAAATTAAATCTATTTCAGAAAAACGATCATTATCAACAATCACAGACAAACAATTTAGCGTATCTTGATTGATTTTTATTTTTTCAGCAATTTCTTTTAATGCAGATTTTTTAGAATCGCTTCCCCAAATTGGGTTTGAAAAAGACTTTACAAACTCATTATTTTGAGTAAAAACATCTAACAACAACAAGATATCTTTATATACCTTATCGGTCACTTTCCCTTGTTCAGAAGCCTCATACAAAGCCTCTGCATAAACACGAGCAATTTTATTTTTAGAATCTTTTTTCAAATGTTTACTCTCTACTCAAATATTCTGAAACTTTAAGTATCCTATATTCTAATTAGTTTCAAATTTATTAAAAACAAACAAATTTTGCTAAAGTTTTTATTTTTTTAGTATGTATTTTTTTCTTTTTTTTACATAAAGCTATAAGGGTCAATATCCACCTCAACTTTCACTGAGCTCGGCACATTCACTCTACTCAGCCAGTTTTTTAATATTTCTTGTATCCGTACTAGTTTAGTTGTTTTTAACAACAAGCGATATCTATATTTTCCTCTCAAACGAAATATCGGAGCCTGAGCCGGACCCAATGTAACTATCGAATCCGTATTGGGGGCAATACCGCCTAATTGATTGGCCACTCTTTGCGTTTGCTCTTGATTATTACCACTCACAATTATTGCCGCCAACCTACCATAAGGCGGAAGTTTTAACATTTTTCTGGTCTTTTTTTCCAATGATAAAAACTCTTCTCTGTTTCCGCTCAACAAGGCTTTCAAAACACCATTTTCAGGATATAGTGTTTGCAAATAAACAACACCTTTTTTCTCTCCTCTGCCCGCACGTCCGGATACTTGTGACAACAATTGATAGGTCTGCTCGGTTGCGCGCAAGTCACTTCCCATCAAGCCTAAATCTGCATCCACAATGCCTACTAAAGTCAAGCACGGAAAGTGATGTCCCTTAGCTAAAATCTGGGTACCAATCAAAATATCAACTTGTTTGTTTTCCATCTCCTTAATGACTTCGGAAACTTCTGCCAGACTGGCGGTAATATCACTAGAAATTATCCGAATCCTAGCATCGGGAAAACGGCCTTTAACCTCTTCTGCCACTCTTTCTACCCCAGGGCCGCAAGCCGTAAGACCACTTTCTGAGCCGCAATGCGGGCATTTATCCGGAATAGGAATGGCATAGCCGCAATGGTGACAAACCAGATTTTTGCTATGTTTGTGTTCGGTTAACCAAGCCGTGCAATGCGGGCACTGCATTCTATGGCCGCAATCTCTACATATCAGCAAAGGCGCATAACCTCTCCTGTTCAAAAACAGCATGGATTGTTCTTGTTTTTCCAAATTGTTTTTCAACGCCTCAACCAAACTCGGCGCCAACCAAGATGTTCCCCACTCGCCTTTTTTGGGTTTGTCTTTTTTCAAATCTATAATCTCAATTTTTGGCAACTCGGCAGAGGCGTAGCGGCTTCTTAACCTAACCACCTCATATTTGCCTTCATCAACATTATTCAAGGTTTCTAAATCTGGCGTTGCCGTGGCTAAGATAATCGGAAAATTTTCCATTTTTGCTCTAACAACAGCCATATCTCTCCCTTGATAATTAACGCCGTCTTCTTGCTTATAAGAATGGTCATGGCTTTCATCCACAACAATCAAGCCCAAATTTTTATAAGGCAAAAATAAAGCCGAACGTGCACCCACAATCACTTTGGCTCTGCCTTCCGCAATAGCCACCCAATTGTCCGTTCTTTCTTTTTGGCTTAAGCCAGAGTGCCAACAAGCAGGTTTAACGCCGAATCTTCTCTCAAATCTACCTAACCATTGGCTGGTTAAAGCAATCTCGGGAACCGTGACCAAAACTTGTTTTTCTTCTGCCAACGCAGCTGCCACAGCCTCAAAATATACCTCAGTTTTGCCTGAGCCGGTCACGCCATCTAATAATGTTACGGAAAAACCTTTATTTATTTTTTCAACCAGCTGATCTGCCGCATTTTTCTGCTCTTGCGTTAAATCAACTTTATGGAACTCACCTTTAGGTTCGGCGAACTCTTTTTTAACCTCAATTTCAATTGGTTTTAAGACGCCGGCGTCAATCATGGTTTTAATCACGCTTTGGCTAACCCCCGCACCTTTGGCAATCTCTGCTCTGGAATATGGATAATGTTTTAATAAATCTATCACGCGCCAACGAGCATCTGAGTTTTTGAGCTTTGCTTGCACTAAAGTTTTGCCGGACAAAGTGTATAGCACGTTCATCTTCGGGTCTTCAAACGCGCCTTTGGCACTTAAGACCATTTTTAAGCTCAAGCCTAGATAAGCCATATTGTATGTGGCAACAAAGCTTACTAATTTTCTTAAAGCATCAGATAAAGGAGGAAGTTTTAATCTTTCTATAATCGATTTTATTTTGTTTTCAGAAATATCTGCCGTTTGCCCCAGCTTCCAAATTACACCGACTTGTTGTTCCCTTCCCCAAGGCACACGGACAATTGCGCCCAATACGGCATCTGTGTCTTCAACCTTATAGTCAAAGATATCATTAAACGGTAAGGGTAATAAAACGCCGACAATTTGGGTCAATTGATTTTCCTTTTATTTTATTTTTATCTTCTTATAGCAATTATCCCAAATAAACTCAAATCTCTTTGCCGTTTACACACAAAAAATCTTTTTATCTTGGAATATACTTTTTTTTAAACAGTTAAATTTATCATAAATCTTATGAAGCAAGAGATAAAATATAATGTAGACAGAGATGTCAAAGAAGTGATAACAGATTGGCTTAATTGGCTGAAATCTGAACGGGTGTATTCGGAGCACACACTTGATGGTTATGCCAGAGATTTTGCTGATTTTACCCAGTTTTTTAACAAGCCTCTCAGCCTAAGCAAGCTCGAAAAACTTGATGTGCGTGACTTTAGAAACTATATTGCCGATAAAGCTTCTCATCATTTGGAAAAGACATCTATTGCCAGACATATCTCTACTTTGAAAAACTTTTTCAAATTCTTAAATTCTCAAAAAATTATCAAAAACACGGCAATCGGTGCCATCTCTTCTCCGAGAAGAAATAAGTCTTTACCAAAAGCGTTGGATGTTAATCAGACTTTTGATGTGTTGGATGAGTGCCAAAATTTTGCAAAAAATTCATGGCAAGGGCTTAGAGATGTCGCCATTTTGACAATTTTATACGGTTGCGGTTTGCGAATTTCTGAAGCCCTTAACCTGAATGTTGGAGATTTTTCTAATAAGGATTTTATTCGTATCAAAGGTAAAGGGAACAAAGAACGCATTGTTCCTGTCTTGCCCCAAATCATTGATGCCGTTCAGGCTTATGTGCATGAATGTCCTTATCAGCTCAAGAATGGAGAAGCTCTTTTTGTTGGTGCAAGAGGAGAACGCCTCTCCCCTCGCATCATTCAGCGGCTTTTACAAAAGATGCGAACTAGTCTCGGACTTCCTGAAAACTTAACTCCTCATGCGTTGCGCCACTCTTTTGCAACTCACCTTCTGGCTGAGGGAACTGACCTGCGCTCTATTCAAGAACTTTTGGGTCATGCTTCTCTTTCAACCACCCAGCGCTATACTGACGTTAATATTGAAACCTTAAAAAAAGAATACTCCAAACTCGAACACAGCGTGTTCGACGGCAAAAATTAGATAGCCTCTCTGACAGTACCTTGAAACCGCGATGCTATAATGTGTAAGGCGGTACTTTTGTGTTTTGTTCAGACAAAAAAAGAGCCAGTTTGATCGCATCAGTTAGACTGCCTCTCTGACAGTGCCTCACGCCCCGCGATGCTCTTTTCATTCTGGGCGGAGCTTTTGTGCCTTAAAAAATTTTCTTTATTGCACCCTGAACATACCACTCCGACTGTCACCCTGAACTTGTTTCAGGGTCTCTTTTACGAGATGCTGAATTTATTTCAGCATAACATTGAATATTGGCTTTTGGGGCCTTGTTTATAAAAGATTCCGAAACAAGTTCGGAATGACAACATTGATAAAATGTCTTATTTATCAAGATTCTAAAACAAGTTCAGAATGATAGTAAATGCTTGTGCCTTGTTCAAAAAAATGTTTGCTTTTTTTCTCATTCTCTCTAAAATGCTCCTTGCAGGTTAGAGATAGCCTGTGGTGTCTGAAAAACATCTTGGTAACAAATCCACCTATGGTGGAGTGCCTGATATAAGCCTATTTATAGGTCGAATAAGGGTGACTGCGTTACTACAGTTTTTCAGCTCCACCGCCTTGAGTTTTTGCTCTTGGCGGTTTTTCAAACTGCAGCCAGTTTGATCGCATCGATTAGACGGCCTATCTTGCGGTGCCTCGTAACCGCGATGCTCTCTTAGTTCTTGGCGGAGCGAATGTGCCTTGTTCAGACAAAAGAAGAGCCAGTTTGACCGCAAAAGTTAGACTGCCTATCTTGCAGTGCCTCACGCCCCGCGATGCTCTCTTAATTCTTGACGGAGCGAATGTGCCTTGAACAAAAAAAAATTTGAAAAGGAGTTGAAATATGTTAGATAAAAAACAAGCCAAACAAAACTTAAGACAAACCAGAATAAACCTTGCCGAGCAAATTATTGCCCTCAGGCGAGCCAACCATATGCGTGTGGTTGACCTCTCCGCTCAATCTGATGTTCCCTCCATTTATATTGAAAAACTTGAGCTCGGCTTGGCTGAACTCAATATCGGCTACCTCAACCAAATTGCTCGCGTTTTTCATCAAAAAATTTTAATTAAAATGGAAAATGTATAATAATTACAAAAAAAATACCGGTGCACTTCACCGGTATTTTTCTTAAACTTAAAAAGTATCAAAGAAATTACTTCAATTTCTTTTCAACAAACTCTTCATGTTTTCTTGACTTCTTGTCATATTTTTTCAAAGTCAATTTTTCAGGATGAGTTCTAGGATTCTTTTCAGCAAGGAAAAATGTTCCTGTTCCGGCTGTGCTTTCCATTTTAACTTTTACTTTTACTGCTTTTGCCATTTTCTTATACTCTTACAAATTAAGGTTCAAATTAAAAAACATTTAGGCGCATTATGCACTTTTTATCTGCTTTGTCAACATATTTCTTTTATTTTGTCATAGCAAAGTTAAAATGTTACAGATTCGCCAAAGTTAAAATGTTACACTAAAATATTCTCCAGAAAAGGAGAAGCACATGAAAATAGGAATAAC
>CASFJL010000032.1 GCA_949295005.1 uncultured Pseudomonadota bacterium
GTCCGGATTTTATGTGCTTAATTTATTTCTACTTTGGTGTTTTGATTATGATATTTTTTTTAATTTTTACTCTCTGCCCCATACTTTGACGATGAACCGCGTTTTATAACCTTAGCATCGGTTGCTGTCGCTTCCCTTGCTAAGTAACAAAACGTTTCACCAAACTAAAAAAAGACCCATCGGGGTCCTTTTTTAGTTTGGTGCCCTGAAGAAGACTCGAACTTCCACGAGAAAACTCTCATAAGTACCTGAAACTTACGCGTCTACCAATTCCGCCATCAGGGCATTTTGCTTAATGTAAATAATGTATGTAGTTATATGAATCTAGCAATAAAAATCCGCCAAAACATATACGATATATGACAAACGGCAGAAATGTTGACTTCTTCAACCACCACATTACAACATATATTGCAATGATTGAGAATATAAACGAATATAAAATTCCGTCAATAGCTAAAATGATGCTTAATAAATTTTCTTCTTGATATAATTCATATCCAACCAATAAGCCGGCTCCAATAATCGTCGGAATGGATAATAACATTGAAAATTTGGCGGCTTCTCTTCTTTCCATGCCCAAAAAACGTGCCATGGTTATGGTGATGCCTGAACGACTTGTTCCCGGTATTAAGGCTAAACATTGAGCCAAACCGATGAGCAAGGCATCTAATACGCCCAAGTGATTGACTTTACGAATAGTCATACCAATTTTGTCTGCAATGAACAATAAAATACCATAACCCAAAATTGTCCAACCAACCAACTTGGTGCTCCTCATCCATTCAACACCTTCTGATCTGATAAATAATCCTGCCAAAACTGCCGGAATGGTAGCAATTACAACCAGCCAGAAAACGCGGTTCCCTTCTTCTTTAAAATTAGGCAAAAAATATGACTTGAAAAGACCTTTGACCATTTTCCATATTTCTTCAGAAAAATAAATCATAACGGCTAAAATAGAGCCAATATGCAAGGCAACATCCATGGCTTGTCCTTGATCAGGAAAAGTGGTGAATTTTGAAAACAAAATCAAATGTCCGGACGAGCTTACGGGCAAAAATTCTGTTATCCCTTGAAGTAATGATAATAAAATGATGTTTAAATTGCTCAACATGTTGTTATATTCTTTCTTGTTTGATATTCAGAGCACTGCATATTCTTTTTTTGAGGGCAATCGGAGAAATGGGTTTAACCAAATATTCTTGTATTTTTAATTCTTTTGCCGCAAGAACGGTTTGTTCTTTTGTATCAACCGTGACCATTATAACCGGAATGTCTTTGTTGTTTCCATAATTTCCGGCTTTTAATTCTTTAACAAATTCAAGACCGTATTTGTCCGGAATTTGTTGGTCTAACAATATGACGTCTATTTTATATTCATTGAGCATATCAATAGCTTCTTTGATGCTAGAGGCTTCTTTGACTTGTTTTACGCCAATTTGATATAAAGCCGTTTTGGCAAAAGTTCTTGAAAACTTATCATCATCTACAATTAAACTTGTTAATGTCTCTATGGTTTGAGGTTTGTGTAATATATCACTCATTTTTTTGTTCCTACTTGAGTTTGGTACAAATATTATTTTCAGAATTTAAATCTATCAAGGAATGCGGTGTAAAACGTGTGTTGCGTAAAGATGCTCCCCAATGCAAATGTGGCCCCGTTGCGCGTCCGGTTTTACCGACTTCGCCAATAATATCGCCTTTTTTGACCGCTTGTTTTTCTTTGACGCTGATTTTATTCATATGCGCATAAATTGTTTGCAAACCATGTCCGTGGTCAATGACAACTACATTGCCGGAATAAAACGTGTTGGGTGCGGTTAATGTGACAATGCCGTCTCCGGCAGCTTTAATCGGGGTGCCTAAAGGGGCGGCAATATCGGTGCCGGCATGCGGGTTCATCTTATGCCCGTTCATAATTCTTTGGCCGCCGTAATGTCCGCTTATTCTGCCTTGAACAGGTTCTATAAAACCGTTTTTCCAATAAGTTTCCAATCTATCGCCTTTCAAGGCACCGCGAACAAGTGTTCTTTCACGGTTAATTTCTGCTTGGTCTTCTTTGGAAGGAGTGACTTTTCTCGGGGGTAAGCCCTTGATATTTTGAATGTCCCAGTGGCTGGGGTTGATTTTTAATTCATAGCTATAGGTGTTGCCGTCTTTGTCGGTGACTTCCAGTGTGGTTTGTGGCTTTTGCTCTCTGGTCAAAGCAAAAATGAAATCGCCGTTTTTATCCACCTGATGATTGGCACCGTTGATACGGATTTTTTGCAAATTTTCTCCATGACCTTTGACAATTTTTCCTTGTGCTAATTCTCCGTACAAAGTGATTTCCGGCTTAGCTAGTGCAGCCGAACTCATCAGCATCAAACTACATATCAAACAAGTCAATTTGCAATTTTTCATTCTTTGTTTTTACCTTTTTTTCTTTATTAACTTCGGTCTTGCGCGGTTCTGCAGAGGGATAAGTTTTGATATTGCCGTCAATCAGCTTAATATCTAAACTTTCTGCCGCTTTGGCTTGCTCAATTGAATATATGGTTTGCATATCTTGATTGCGTATCCAAGCAAAACCACGTTTCAAAACCGAATCAATTGAAACTGAATCTAATCTAAGCGATAAATTCTTTAAATTTTCTTGATTTTTTTCAAAAATATTTTTGATGTAATATGGTTTTAAGGCGCAACGCTCGAGCATAGCTTGTTTGTTGTTCAATAAATTTTTGAAAGAAATTTGCAATCTTTCTATTCTGTCGTCAAAGCGCTGGGTGATTTCTGCCAAAATTTGCGATAGGTTTGGAATACCGCGGCGCAAAGCTTCCAATTGATTGTTCCTCTCGGCAAAATAGCGCAAAACACCATTGCTCATGCGGCTTTGCAAGGTGTTAATTTGCATTTGCAATTCGGCTTTGACCGGAACGGCAAACTCAGCGGCGCCGGTCGGTGTGGGCGCGCGTTTGTCTGATACATAGTCAATCAGCATGGTATCGGTTTCGTGTCCGACGGCGGAGATAATCGGAATTTCCGAATCATAAACGGCACGGATAACGCATTCTTCATTAAAAGGCCAGAGGTCTTCCAAACTGCCGCCGCCGCGCGCCACAATCAAAACATCGGGGCGAGGCACGCCTCTTTGTGGAAATTGGTTGAAACCTCTGATGGCTGCGGCAATTTTCTCTGCCGCTCCTTCGCCTTGAACCGGTGTCGGCCACAGTAAAATTGGGGTTGGAAAACGGTCACGCACGCGGTGGATAATATCTCTTATCACGGCACCGCTTGCTGATGTGACAACACCAATGGTTTTGGGCATGAAAGGAATGGGCTTTTTATGGGATATATCAAACAAACCTTCAGCGGCAAATTTTTTCTTGCGTTCTTCCAAGAGCTTGAGCAAGGCGCCGGTGCCGGCAATTTCCATTTGTTCTATCACCAGTTGGTAAGATGATTTTCCGGCAAAGGTGGTGATTTTACCGGTGGCAATGACTTCTAATCCGTCTTCTGGTTTGAAGGGCAGATGCATAGCCACGCCTTTCCAAATCACAGCGGATAAAACGGCGTTTTCATCTTTTAAGGATAAGTACCAGTGACCGGAATCTGCTCTTTTGCCGCCGAAAATTTCTCCTTTAATGCGTACGTGATTGAACTTTGTTTCCACAAAGCGTTTGATTTCGGCAGAAATTTCGCTGACCGTGAATTCTTTTTCTTGTTCCTGCTCTGGTTTGGACGCGGTCACAGGTTTTGGCGCCGGTGCCGGTCGTTGCATAAAATCTAATAAATCTTCCATTTTCTTATCCTTAAAAAAACTTGAGGCTCATTATAAAAGTGAATATTGCTTTTGTTAAGGATAGATTTTGCTGATGTGAAAAAAAAGCCTGTTCGTATTAAAAGAACAGGCTTTTGCTTTTTTTTATTGGCAAAGATTTTGCTCTTCCATGGTGGATAGCATATTTTGTTCTTCAATATTCAAAAGTTCGGCAATTTTATTTAACGGAATGCGGCAAATCTTTTTATATTCGCTTGCCTCTCCATTATTGATTAATGTGTTGGCAAAAGTTAAAACACATTCGTTATCAATTTTTTCTGAACTCATCTGGTTTTTGATTGTGATGTTTCCGCTTGAAGTGCTTTGAGAAGCTCCTTGATGATATGAAGTTGCACTCAAACAATTCATAAGCTCATCTTTCAAGCCAAGAGTGATGAATTTTGGTGTATATTGGCTGACAGATTTATCATCTACTAAGCTTTTTATATCTTCCATTGTCTTAATTGAGGAGAGTTTGTCCAATGGAATATATAAGTCAAAATCAGAATATTTCACATGACAGCCTTTTTCTTCAATACCGACGATTTCTGCTTTTTCAGTTATAAACAAGAGTTGTTTTTCTTCGCTTGCCGGTTGGCATTTGCTTAAAGATGCTTGGAAGCCTTCAGATAATGTTTGCGCATTGTTTACAAGCTCTGCTTGTTCTTGTTTTGAGGGGAATTCATCTTGACTTTGGCAGTCTTCAGCAATGATTTGAGACCAGATGATATTAAATTTTCCATCGGTCATAGTTTGTTTCATAGGTTGTTTTTCTACGCGTCCATCTCCGTAATCAACAGTGGAATATGTGGTAAATGTTGCTGTTATCGGTGTTGTTGAGCGGTCTTGCATGGCTAAGACAATATCTTTTTGTCGGCTGGGAAAAATGGCGCAGTTATAGGTGGTGTTGATTATGCCCGGAATTTTTTGTTGTACGGAAAATTGGCATTTGCCTTGATCATTATAACCAAGAATATTTATATTTACGGAAAGCTTTGCATTGCCAAGCATGGGAATACCTTGTCCTAATTCTGGGTTGTTTTTGATGAAATCTTCTTGATAAGGAGTACAATTTTGTGCGGCATTAATTAATTCCGGAGAAAAGTTGTATAATTTAACTTCAGATGTTTTGGTACTTATGTTGGATGTATCAAATGTTATAGAGTTTTCTTGAGCTTGCGCGGGGGCAATGAATGCTGTTGAGAGAAGACTCAATAATATTAAATTTTTCATATTTTTCTCCTTTATTTTAAGCCGATTAAACTTAAGGCAAAGTCATGCGCATTAAATTCATCCAAATCATCTATGCCTTCACCAATGCCGATGAAATGGATAGGGGTGGGGTTTTCTTCGGCGATGGCTACCAAAATGCCACCTTTGGAGCTGCCGTCGAGTTTGGTAATCACCAAGCCGTTCACATCAACCATTTCCTTAAAAGTTTTAACTTGAGATAAGGCATTTTGTCCGGTGGTGGCATCTAAGGTCAACAAGGTGGAATGCGGTGCGTCAGGGATTTGCTTTTTGATAACGCGGACAATCTTTTTCAATTCTTCCATTAAATTAATTTTGTTTTGCAATCTGCCTGCCGTATCAATAAACACAATATCATCGCCTTCTTTTTGTGCTTCTTTTAATCCGTCAAAGCAAAGTCCTGCGGCATCACATTCCGGTTTGCCGGTAAAGACTCTGATTTTATTTCTATCTCCCCAAACTTGAAGTTGCTCAACAGCGGCGGCACGGAAGGTATCTCCGGCAATCAGAGAAACTTTCATGCCTTGGGCTTTATACTTAGAAGCTAACTTACCAATCGTGGTGGTTTTGCCGGCACCGTTAACGCCCACCATCAAGATAACATAAGGTTTATGCTCTTTATTAATGGTTAGAGGTGCTTGGCAAGGGGTTAAAATTTGCTCAACATCAGAAGCCAATTCTTGTTTGATTTCTTGTTCATCGGCATCTTTATCTAATTTGCGTTTGGCAAAGTTTTGCAAAATCTTGGTGGTGGCTTTGATGCCAATGTCGGAAGTTATCAGCAGTTCTTCCAGCTCTTCCAAAGTTTGCTCGTCAACTTTTTTCTTGGTGAAAATATCCGTGATGCCTCCTGAAAGTTTATCGGAAGTTTTTTTTAACCCCAATCCCAGTTTTTGAAAAAAATTAGTCATCGATGCATTCTCCTTCCAAGCGTAATCTTCTGGCGCGGTCTTTTCTGACATTAACGGGAACTTGCGGCATGGCTGCGGCCGGCGTGCCAGAGCGTTCCGAATAAGGGAAAACGTGCAATTTATTAATTCCGGCTTCTCTTACCAGTTTGACGGTGCTTTCAAATTGCTCTTCGGTTTCGGTTGGAAAACCGCAGATAAAATCAGAACCAAAAGTGGCTTCGGGACGAACGGCGCGAATCTTATTGCACAGATTTATCACATCTTCTCTTGTATGCCTGCGGCGCATTCTTTTTAATATCAGATTATCACCGGATTGAATGGACAAATGAAAATGCGGATAAATTCTTTTATCAATTCCTACCAAAGCAATAAACTCGTTATCCAAAGCCGCTGGGTCTAATGAACCAAATTGTAAGCTTGGCAACTCGGGAATCTGTTCCAAAATGTGTTTAACCAAGCCGGAAAAGGACGGTTGATAAGAGCAGGCATCCACGCCGGTCAAACAAATTTCTTTAAACCCTTGTTCCAGCAATTTGCGAATCTGTTTGATGACATCTTCTTCTTTGACCGAGCGGTTGTTGCCTCGTGCATAAGGAATGATGCAATAGGTGCAACGGTGGTTGCAGCCTTGTTGAATTTGCACAAAGGCTTTGTGTCTGCCCTCGAATCCGGTGATGATGTATTTGTCATAAGAATCGTAATTGAAAATATCGCTGACGACTTCTTTTTCTTTAGAATCGATATAGTTTTCAATTTCGGCTTTTTCTCTGTTACCCAAAACCAAATCAACCTCAGGCATATCGGCAAATTTTTTGGTGGCAACCTGAGCTGCACAGCCGGTAACAACAATTTTGGCATTGGGATTTTCTTTGCGCAATTTGCGAATCGTTTGTCTGCACTGACGTTCGGCTTCTCCGGTTACGGCGCAGGTATTAACGATAATCACATTATCCAAATTGCCTAGTTTTTCTTTTAAAACTTCTGACTCATAGCTGTTAATTCGGCAGCCTAAGGTGACAACTTCTACCACAAAAAATTCCTCTCTAACTTATAAAAAAAATTCCTCTTCTTTTGCTTTTATAATAAAAGAAGAGGAATTGCAAATGTTTCGTATCAGCTGTTATTTAGCGTCTTTATTTATCATTTCCAAAGCTTGATCGGAATATTGCTTCATAACCAAAGCGCTTTCACGCAAAGCAGTAGCTTCTTCTTCGTTCAAGTGTGGTTTGATAACTTGGTGAACACCGCGTTTGCCGATAACGGTTGGCAATGATAAGCAAACATTTTTAACACCTTCAACATCATCGTGATGAGAAGATACGGTCAAAATGGCGTATTCATTATTGGTAATGGCTTGGCAAATACGGCTCAAAGCACCGGCAATACCATAGAAGGTTGCGCCTTTACCATCAATAATTTTGTATGCAGAGTTGCGAACGCCGTCATCAATTTCAGCCTTAACGGCAGGGGTTAAAGGTTTGCCAACCATACGAGCCAAGTCTTCAATATGAACGGAACCGGCATCACCTGCAGACCAGACTAAAACTTCACTATCGCCGTGTTCACCCAAAACGTAAGAGTGAATGGATTGCGGAGAAACACCCAAGTGATAGCCGAGCAAGGTTCTGAAACGAGAAGTATCCAAAACCGTACCGGAGCCAATAACTCTTTCTTTCGGGAATCCGGAAAGTTTGATGGCAACTTCGGTCATAATATCTGCCGGATTAGCGGTGATGATTAAGGTTGTGTCCGGAGCGTTTTTGGCAATTTGCGGAATAATGCTTTCAAAAATTTTAACATTGCGACCCAACAAGTCAATGCGGGTTTCACCCGGTTTTTGGTTGGCACCGGCGGTAACGATAACAATTTCCGCACCTTTCAAATCTTCATATGTGCCGGCTTTGATTTTGTTGGCATAAGCAAAAGGAGCTGCGTGTGCAATATCTGCTGCTTCAGCTTGAGCTCTCTTTTCATTAGCATCAATTAAAACAACTTTTCTGGCAACACCTTTCATAACTAATGCAAACGCGGTGGCACTACCGACAGAGCCGGCTCCGATAATTCCTACTTTCATTTTTCCTCCTTAGGGGTTTGTTTATAACCCAATAAATTATTTTCTTGATATATATATATAGGCATTTATTTTTCAAAAACAATAAAAAAAGGCAGCTTTAAGGCTGCCTTTTTGTAACTTTTTTTTTCAATTTGTTACTCTGGAAGAATTGTTTCTTCTTCATCCATTGTAGCTTCAGATGTTTCTTCAACATCAACAGCACCATGGTCTTCCGGTTCTTCATCTGAAATAATAATGTCTTCAACGGTTTCTTCTTGAACACCAAGAGTTTCCGGTTCTGTTGTTGTGTTTTGATTCATCTCTTGTGGTTTGCTGGTTTCTTGAACATTAACAATATCTGCGCCATCGGTTGGTGTATCCATATTTTCCGTGGTACTGATTTGTTCCGTAACAGTTGTTGTGTTTGCGGTTTCTGGTTCTGCCAAAGCACCATTTTTTACAAAATGACTAACGATAAGTAAAATGGCTATAACAAGAATTATATAAGCTAATTTTTTCATTGAATTATTCCTTTGCATTCTTTTGCACAAACTAAAAGTATCAATTTTTTTGTTTTGCGTACCCATAATATCTAAAATATATTTTTATATGGTTAATTTTTTTTTGGCAATATTTAATTTTATCCACTTTTTTTTATTGATGAAATTTGTTGTAAAATAAAGATTTTTTACTCGTTTTTAGCAAATTCTTGCTCAGGTATAAAAAAATAATGCTTGTCAAATTATATAATTTTATGCTATCTACCAAATCACAGGCTGTTTGGTCTGATAATTTGTTTTAATTTTATTGAGGTTTTATCATATGACTGATGTAGCAAACCGCGTTAAAAAAATCGTTGCTGAACACTTAGGTGTTGAAGAAGCAAAAGTTACTGATACTGCTAGCTTCATTGACGATTTGGGCGCAGATAGCTTGGATACTGTTGAATTGGTTATGGCTTTTGAAGAAGAATTTGGTTGCGAAATTCCTGATGAAGCTGCTGAAAAAATTCTTACAGTTAAAGATGCTATTGACTATCTTTCTAAGAATGCTTAAGCCTTATTTAGCATTTGAAAATGATGAAACTCGCTTGACTAAGCGAGTTTTTTCATATAAAAAACATTACAACATGGCTTTTTGCCAATTTTGATAATTTTTTTATGAGGTAATTATATGAGAAGAGTTGTTGTTACCGGTCTTGGTGTTGTTTCTCCTTTTGGACGCGGCGTTGATTATAACTGGAATTGTTTGTTGGAAGGAAAATCTGGTATCCGCCAGATTGAAGGTTTTGATTTGAAAGATATTCCGGTTCACATTGCAGGACAAGTTCCTTTCGGTAAGGAAGAAAATCAGTTCGATCCTGATACGGTAATGGCTCCGAAAGACCAAAAAAAAGTTGATAAATTTATTCTTTATGGCTTGGCTGCCGGTAGTGATGCTATTGAAGATTCCGGTTGGAAACCTGAAACGGAGGAAGATCAATTCCGCTCTGGTGTGATGATGGGTTCAGGAATCGGCGGCTTGCAAGTTATTTATGATAACTCTGTTGCTTTTAATGAAAACGGTATGAAAAAAATTTCTCCGTTTTTTATCCCTTCTTGCTTGATTAATATGGTTTCCGGTAACCTTTCTATTAAATATGGCTTTAAAGGACCGAATCATGCTTGTGTTACCGCTTGTTCTACCGGTACTCACGCTATTGGTGATGCTGCAAATATTATTGCCAGAGGTGATGCTGATGTGATGGTTGCCGGTGGTGCCGAATCTGCCGTTAATGCTATTGCATTGGCAGGTTTTGCTCGTATGAAAGCCGTTACTTCTGATTTTAATGATAGACCAACCGAGGCTTCTCGTCCGTGGGATAAAGATCGTTCCGGCTTTGTTATGGGGGAAGGTTCCGGTGCTCTGGTGTTGGAAGAATTAGAACACGCTAAAGCTCGCGGTGCAAAAATTTATGCTGAAGTTGTCGGCTATGGTATGAGCGGTGATGCTTATCATATTACGGCTCCTTCAGGTGACGGTGCATATCGTGCTATGAAAATGGCTGCCGATCATGCAAAAGAACATGGTGTTGAGCTCAAAGATATTAACTATATTAATGCTCACGGTACTTCTACTCCTGCCGGTGACGTTGGTGAAGCTTTGGCTGTTAAACGCTTGTTTGGTGATGAGATTAAAAATCTTTCCATGTCTTCAACCAAGTCTGCTGTTGGTCACTTGTTGGGTGCTGCCGGTGCTGTTGAGGCTGTTTATTCTATTATGGCTTTGCAAACTCAGACTTGCCCTCCGACATTGAATTTGCACAATGTTGAGGAAGAAATTGCTGATTTTGATTTGGTGCCTCTAAAAGCTAAAAAACGCGAAATCAAAGCCGTTATGTCTAACTCTTTTGGTTTTGGCGGTACAAACTCTTCTTTGGTTTTGAAGAAGTATGAAGCTTAATTTATTTTAAGTTATTATAAAAAAAGCGTTGTTTTTTTTTTGAAACAACGCTTTTTTTTGATTTGAACGTAAGCTACTACCTAGCTGATAGGCTTGCCAAACTTTTAGATAAAGAGAATGTTGTTTGGAGTAGGTAGTGATATTTGCGCTAGCTCGTGGATGTTTATCTATGGATATATTTTTTGTTTGTTGACTCTCTTTTTTCTTGAGGGTAGCTTTATCTTCAAGATATTTGGAGATATTTTATGAAAAAATTTTTGGGAATCTGTACCCTTGTTGGTATTTTAATTTTGTTGCAAGTTTATATGTGGTGTGTTCAAGCCGGACCTCTTATGCAAACAGCATATATCAGGGTGGAAAGAGGAACTTCACTTTCTATGTTGGCTGATGGTTTGCAGAAAGAAGGGGTGATAAATCATGCTTTGGCGTTTAAAATAATTGCTCGTTTTTCAGGCCTTTCACAAAAACTTCGTGCCGGTGAGTATAAATTTGAACCGAACATCTCTTTATGGAATGTGATGCAAAAAATTGCCAATGGTGATGTGTTTTACCGCAAAATTACCTTGCCCGAAGGGTTGACAAATGTTGAAATCAGTAAAATTTTGAATGAGAATCCTTATTTGAGTGGGCAAATTGTTCTTGATGATATTCAAGGCTCAATTTTGCCGGAAACTTATACTTTCCCTTATGGGACCGAACGAAAAAAAATTATTCTTGAAGCTCAAGCTGATATGCAAAAAACGCTTGATGATGCTTGGAATAATCGTGATGAAAATTTGCCGGTAAAAAATAAAAAAGAGCTCCTTGTTTTGGCTTCTATTATTGAAAAAGAAACGGGTGTGCCGGAGGAAAGACCTCTTGTGGCTTCTGTCTTTGTTAATCGTCTGAAAAAAGGTATGAAACTACAAACAGATCCAACCGTGATTTTTGCTTTGACACAAGGAAAAGCAGAGCTCGGTCGCTCACTTAAACGCAAAGATTTGCAAATAGACAGTCCTTATAATACATATAAATATTATGGTTTGCCTCCTACACCAATTTGCAATCCGGGGAAAGATTCAATTTGGGCCGCAGCAAAACCAGCAAAAACAGATTATCTCTTTTTTGTGGCAACTGGGGACGGCGGGCATAATTTTTCTAAAAGCCTTTCTGAACATAACAAAAATGTCAAAAATTGGGTTAAAAAAATTTCTAAATAAATTTTGGTAATAATAAGAATTTTAGGTGAAAATGTGTTTCTTGAATAAGGAAACGCATTTTTTTTGTTTACATCTTTCTTTGTGGGCGTATAAATAAAGGAGAGATATATTAAACAAAAATTATTAATCTTAAAATTTATGAGTTATGGAAAAAAATGAAATTTTAAAAAAAATTAATAATTTATCCAGAGAATTGCGCCCTCAGGTGTTGTTGGAAAATGAGACTTTTTTTGACAATGGTTTTGATAGTTTAGATTGTCTTGATTTGATTTTGCTTTGCGAAAAGGAATTTAACCTTAATTTTCCGGATGAATACGATATTAAAAATCTGACGCCAAATCGGTTGGTAGATGAGATTTATCAAATGATTTCTAATCCTAATTAATTTTTTTATGAAAATATCAAATTTTATCAGAACTCATTTGGCTTTTATTCTAGAAAGCTTAAATTATGGTTCTTCTTGTTTCAAATTGAGTGCGCCGCTGTCTTTTATTGTTAAACGAAAACGATGGATAGTGCCTCCGCAAAAACGCTATTGGCAGGAACGCTATAACCGGCGTGTGCAAAAAAAACGGAAAGGAAACAGAGGTAAATAGCCAACATCTAAAATGTATAAAAAAGCTGTTTTCATAAAAAAGAAAACGGCTTTTTTGTTTGTTTATGCTTGGCCAAGCGTGTCCATCAACATGGGATATAAGGCTTGTTTAGGCTCCATTCCTTTGGTTAAAACAACTTTGAACACGGGGTATAATCTTTCACATTCTTTTATTGCAATATCAATAACTTGAGAAATTTTTTGATTGAGAATATTTTCATTTTCATCAGTTAACAATATGGCATGTTTGAATACGGGCATATTTTGTTCTGTCCAGTAAGAAAAATGTCCCAACCACAAGTCCTCATTGGCAAGAGCCATAAGTTCAAAAATTTTGCTTCTGTCTTCTATGGTGCTTTTGATATCCATTAAACATGACAAATGCAAACACCGCATATTTTCCTCCCATGAGAAAAACAACAGCATATTGTTCCACTTGCCCTGAACTTCAATAACAACCTCACTGTTTGAGCGTCTTTCAAACTCAAATGATTTTGAAGAAAAAATATCTTCTACCAAATCTATAGGATTATAATTCGGTGCATAATTTTGTGCTAAATTCATTTTTTTCTCCAAAACTTTTGTTGTCATATGAAACTGATAACATTGCCGAGTCGTGAAATACAAGTCCCGAGTCGGAGTTTTCCACTTAATTTATTTTTTTTAATTTAAATAAATATTTTTTTTGTTAAAAATCAGTGCGTTGTTAAAAATGTGGAAAAGCTTTTTTATTTTAGATGTGGATATATTTTTTTTTGTTAATATAATTTTAGCAATTTTAAAAATTTGGAAAGGTTTTATTTTGATGAATGGTTTAGATTTTCCGCAAATTTCTCCGATTTTATTTTCAATCGGGCCATTATCCGTGCGTTGGTATTCTATGGCATATCTGTTTGGTATTGTTTTAGGTTGGGTGCTTATGCTGAAAAATATCAGAAAATATCAATTGCCCATTCAAAAAGAACAGGTTGAAGATTTTGTTTTTTATCTCACCTTAGGGATTGTTTTGGGGGGGAGAATTGGATATGTTTTGTTCTATGGCGGAGATATGTTTGTTAAAAATCCATTGTTGATTTTTGCGGTTTGGAAAGGCGGAATGTCTTTTCATGGCGGGGTGTTAGGTGTGATGTTGGCAACATATCTTTTTGCCAAAAAAATAAATTATTGCTTTTTAAGCCTAACCGATTTGATTGTTTTATATGCTCCTATCGGTTTGTTTTTAGGGCGGTTGGCAAATTTTGTAAATGATGAATTATGGGGCAGAGTAACAGATGTTCCGTGGGCGGTAAAATTTCCAAACGGCGGATATTTGCCAAGACACCCGTCACAACTTTATGAGGCTTTTTTTGAAGGAATTGTTATGTTTGTTTTGCTTAACACATTGTGGCAGAAAAAATTTATCAGAGAACATAGCGGAATTGTTTCTTCTTTATTTGTTATGCTTTATGGCTTGTTTAGAATTTGCATGGAACAATTTCGTGAACCAGATGCTCAGCTTGGTTATTTCTTTTCTCATTTTACAATGGGGCAAATGCTTTCCGTGCCGTTGATTATATTGGGGGCTGTTGTTTTATATCAAATTTTGCATTTGAACAAATCTAAGCTTTAGATGATATATTTTGGCTAAATTCATTTGCTTTTTGCAATTTTTTGCGGATGCGATAGAGAACTTCTATGGCATTGGCGTCGCTTCTCTTTTTTTCAGATACACAGGTAGAAACCGTGAGCTTTATGCTCTTTTTACGGTCATGCAAAATAAATTCGGCAGAGGCAACGGCTCTTCTGATTTGTTCTAAATGTTCATAACTTTCATCTTTATTCTCATTTCTAAAGATGACAATAAATTCATCATCTGAATAACGATATAAGTTTTCTTCTCCGTTTTCTTCCATAATTCTGTTGGTTATCATCCTGATAAGAGTGTTTTTGTTTTTTTTGCCAAACATATTTTGCAACTGAGCATAATTGTCTATTTTGACCACGCCAAGACTATATTTGAGCGGAAAAGAATTGGAATCTATGATATAAGAATTGCGGCTGGGTAATCCGGTCAAAGAATCTTTGTATGTGTGATAATGAATATGCATGATAATTGCTGATAGCAATGTTAATGCCGTGGCAGAAAAGAATATGGTTAACCCGACAACGCTTGATGAATATATCATGCCAAACATAATGTTAAAAACGCTGAATAACAAAGCATAGTGAATAATGCTTCCTTCTTTGGCAGATTGGATTAAAAAGAATAAAACTGTGGCAGAAAAAAGTAAAAAACCTAATATGCTTAAATCACCAATATGACCATCTGAAAATGTGATGTTTATTTTTAAATTTTCTTTCCCTAAAAATTCTGCAATTGAAAACTGAACAAATATTGCTAACAAAAGATATATGTTGTTTTTGCATAATAATTTGTTGTTGGGAATAAAGCTGAATAAAAAAAGATTTATCGGCAAAAAGAAGCATAAGTTGATATAATATGCGCTTGTGTTATATTCCGCCCCATATTTTGTTTTGAATATATTTATTAGAATATAGGTTAAGGATGTTAATAAGATATAAAAAGTTGGTTTTCTTTGGTTGAAGTATAATAAAACCATAAAGCTGATAAAGCATAAAATATAAAAAGTATAATGAATGGTTTTTAAGCTTGAAATTGATAGTTTGGGAGAGCTGTAAAAAAAAATCAACGCAGTTGCAAAGATTATTGACGGCATAATCATATTTTTAATGAGAGGAAAAATTTTTTCCATATAAATGCTGACTTTGTTCACTTTGCTCTCCTTTTATCTCTTTTTTTTCAATTTAACTTTGAGATAGTTTAAATTTTGTTTACGCATTTGATAATTGAGCTGTCTCCGTATGAATAAAAATGATATTTTTTATCCATAGCGTGTTGATAAGCCTCTTTCATACGCTCTGTTCCGGCAATGGCGCAGACAAGCATAAACAGAGTTGACTTCGGCAGGTGAAAGTTGGTTATCAGCATATCCAAAATTTTAAATTTATATCCTGGGGTAATGAAAATGCTGGTATCATCGGCAAAAGGATGAATGATGCCTTGGTTATCGGTTGCACTTTCAAGCAAACGAAGCGAGGTGGTTCCGACGGCAATCACGCGTTTGCCTTGTTTTTTTGTCTCATTAATAATATCACAAACATCTTGAGTAATTATGCCATATTCGGCGTGCATTTTGTGGTCTTTGGTATCATCAACTTTTACCGGAAGAAATGTTCCGGCGCCAACGTGCAGAGTTAAAAAGACACGTTTAACACCTTTTTTATCCAGAGCATCAAATACACGTTGTGTGAAATGAAGGCCGGCTGTCGGCGCAGCAACGGCACCTTCATGTTTGGCGTATATGGTTTGATAATTTTCTTTATCATTATATTTATCCCAAATGCCGTCTTCACCGCCAATGGCGGGTTTTTCTCTTTTAATATAGGGCGGCAGAGGCATGGAGCCGTATTTTTCCAGCAAATGTCCGAGTTGGGACGGATCACACGTAAACTGCAACAGAACTCCTTCTTCGCCGTTTTTTTCAACAACAATGGCTTTAAAGTCTGATTTTTCGGGTTCAATATCAGAGGTGTAGAAGGAGATGACATCATTTTCTTTTAATCTTTTAGCATTTTTAATAAAAGCCCACCAGTTGATACCGTCTACCGGACGATATAAAGTTACCTGAACTTCGGCTAAACCATGTTTGCCATAAAGTTTTGCCGGAATAACTTTGGTGTCATTAAAAACCAAGCAATCACCTTCATTTAATAAATCCGGTAGCTCGGTAAAAACTCTGTCGGAGATTTTGTCTTCTTCTGTCAAATCTAAGAGTTTGCAAGCATCTCTGGGGTCTACCGGTTGGTTAGCAATCAGGCTTTTGTCTAAATTAAAGTCAAAAATGTCCACTTTCATAATTTTTCCTCTTTACTTTTTTGAAAATTTATATTACAGAGTCAAATTGGTTGCAAGTTTAATTTTAATGGGGAATATGTTATGCCTAAAGTAATTACATTAATTCCTACACGTATGGCTTCAACCCGCTTGCCAAATAAACCTTTGATTAATATTAATGGCAAGACTTTGATTCAGCGTGTTTATGAAAATGTAAAAAAGACAGTGCCCGGAGATGTGGTTGTTGCCGCAGGTGATCAGGCTATTGTTGATGAATGTAAAAAATTTGGTGCAAAAGCTATTTTGACTGATCCGAGCTTACCTTCCGGAACAGACAGAATTGCCGCGGCCTTAAAAGAACTTGACCCTAAAGGGGATAAGTATGATATTGTAGTTAACTTCCAAGGTGATGGTTTGAATGTTGACCCAGCCGTTAATAACGAGCTTATTGACTTGGTTGAAAAAACAGATTGTGATATTGCAACATGTGGTTCTGTTTTCAAATCTGAAAAAGATGCTGAAAACCCAACCAATGTTAAAATTGTGATGGGTTTGCGCGAAGGTGAAAAAGAAGGTCGTTGCCTGACTTTCACTCGTGCTTTGGCTCCGTATACCAGAGACCCGGCAAAATGCAAAAATCATGATTTGTATCACCATATCGGTATTTATGTTTACAAGGCTTCTTCTTTGAAGAAATTTGTAGATTTGCCGGTTGGGGTTTTGGAAGAAAGAGAATCTTTGGAACAACTCAGAGCTCTTGAAAACGGTATGACCATTCGTGCTAAAGTGGTTGATCATATTACTTTGAATGATAAAGCTCCGGCTGATATTAATACTCCGGAAGAGTTATCTGAAGCTTTGAAATATATTAAATAAATCAAGAATGAAAGGAAAGGCATCATCTTGAGTGGTGATGCCTTTTTTTATGCGAATATGGAACAGAAATTGAAAATTGCTTATCAAGGTGTGGCCGGTGCTTATTCAAACATTGCCGCCATGAATGTTTATCCTAATCAAGAATATATTGCTTGTGAGACTTTTGAACTGGCTATGGATATGGTGCAAAACGGCATGGCAGATTTTGCCATGATTCCGGTAGAAAATTCTAATGCCGGTCGTGTGTCAGATGTGCATTTTTTGCTTCCTAAAACAGGATTACATATTGTTGGTGAATATTTTTTGCGCATAGAACATCAGCTTTTGGGTGTGCGAGGGGCAAAATTAGAAGATATTAAAACAGTGTCTTCTCACCCGCAAGCACTGGCTCAATGTTCCGAATTTATTAAAAATCATCATATTATTCCGGTGGCTCGAATCGATACGGCAAAGTCTTGTGATGATGTTGCCAAAGCGCAAGATAAAACCATGGCGGCAATTGCTTCTAAACTTGCCGGTCAAATTTATGACTTGGATATTTTGGCTTCTAATATTGAAAATGCCTCTAATAATACCACCCGCTTTTTGATTATGTCTCGTGAAGATCTTATTCCTGAAGATGACGGCGGAGATTTTATTACATCTTTTATTTTCAAAACTAAAAATATTCCGGCGGCACTATATAAATCTCTTGGTGGTTTTGCAACCAACGGAATCAATATTACCAAGCTTGAAAGTTATCTCCTTGACGGCAAATTTGTTTCCGCCCAATTTTATTTGGAAGCCGAAGCACACCCTGCTCAAAAATCTTTTCAAAATGCACTTGCCGAGCTCAACTTTTTTGCCGAGTATGTGCATATATTGGGAACATACCCCGCTCACATGAAAAGACGTATAATGGGCGACTAGTACAGAAACTGCGAATAAAATTTTCGGTCATTTACTAATATGTAGCCTCCAAAGTCACCCTGAACTTGTTTCAGGGTGACTTGAAAAATAAATTTTAAAAGAGTCGCAAGACGGCTTGCGATGCTTGTGACGCCAGCGAGAGCGAGTTAATCGCCAACTGTTGCTGAGTTTGTAAGGAAAGCATATTAGCTGATTCTTCATTCATGTCCGCCAAAGTGAGCTTGTCCGCACCTTCTTCCAACACGTTGATTAAACGGGTGGTAAAATCTTCTCTAGTGGTGATGATAGAATAATAATTGCCGAGTTCTGAGGCGGCGGCACGTAATTTTTCTTTAGCCTCTTGAATCTTGTCCAAAGTGGTTTGTACATCGCCTTGCGTTTTCCATTCAGCGGCTTTTAACCTCAGATTTTCAGATGTGACATTCACACCGCTGATTAAAAGGTTAGATGATTTATCTTCATTAAAATTAATCCTGAGCACACCTTCTTTAAGAAGATTAACCCCTTTATATGAGCTATCATTTATCAGCATATCATATTGAGATAAAGCTTCATTGAATTGTTTTTGATAAGCTTCTCTTTCTTTTTGTTCTTTGGCTTCTTGTTCCGCTTGTTTTTGTGCCTCTTCAGCCTTAATGTCAGCGGGTGTCTTCCAAACTGAAGTTGCAGAAACATTCATTTTTGTTTCTACATTATCGGCCGTTATAGTATTACTTGTCGTGGTGGATTTATTTTCATCTTTATAATCTTTGTTCACCTCATACCACTTGGTCGAACCATTTTTTTCAAAAGCAATTTTGGCTCCTTTTGCTATTTCTAAAATATTTGGCCCCAATCCACTATCTTTGCCATTATAAAAAGCATCAGATTTAGTATTGAGATATATTTGTGCTGTAGAAAATATATTAATTCTGTTATTGCTTGAAGAGGGTGTTAAATAAAATCCACACGCATTTGAATTTGTTGTTTTAATATTAATATTTCCCCAAATATTAAACATTGCTTTATTATAAGAGACAATTCCACGCCCATATTCTCCTGTGGTTTCAATATTGACTTGCGCATTTAATGCAATATCATATATAGCATTTCCATATGCATAAATTCCCCAACCAAATTTACCAGAAGTTTGAATATTGATATTTTCTTGAATATTAGCTATTGAACCATTCCATGAACTAATAGCTCCACGTGAGTTACTAGTTGTATTTATATCACTGAAGTTGGTAACAATATCCAAATTCTGCAAATCAGTTATAACATCAGAACCTGAAGATTTTATTGCATAAGCATTTCCTTTTTCTACACTATTTTCATAATTAAGAGTTAAATCAGAAACTAAACAGCCTGTTTTTGTTATGTCTATCATATTATTAGCAACAGATGAATTTGCCGATATGCTTGAAAATTGCATACCGTCTTTGAAATTACCAAAATAATTAACCCCGACCAGTTTTTGATTTTCTTGTAAGGACAAACCGCCGCTCGTAGAAATGTCACCCAAATCAATCTTGCCATAAACACATATGGTTTCTTTACCGTCGGTTATGGCTTGGCGCAATTCCTCTGCCGTGCTGACAACCGCGCCGTTTTCTCCAACTTCTTTGATAAAATATTTTTTTTCAGGCACTTGGGTTGTGCTTTCCGTATTGGCTTGCTCAACAACGGCTTTCATCTGAGAGAGTAATTCGCCCGCAGTTTCAAGCCCCTCATTGGCGGCTTGAATGGTTTGCACACCTTGTCCCATTGCATCCAACAACAAAGACAAATCATTGGCTCGGTTGCTTAATGATGTGGCAGTATAATATGAGCTGGGATTATCTATGGCCGAATTAACCTTTAATCCGGTGGCAAGGCGCAATTGAGTTTTATCTTGCAACTTGGATATTTGTTGCAAGCTCAACAAGTTGGTGCGCATTGAGGCA
>CASFJL010000033.1 GCA_949295005.1 uncultured Pseudomonadota bacterium
TAGGCTTGGCTGAGCTTAATATTGGCAATTTATACCAAATTGCCAGAGCTTTTAATATGAAAATTGACCTTGCTTTAGAACCTCATTGTTAACAAAAAAGCCCCTTTTACGGGGCTTTTCCTTACTCTACGGTATTTTCTATCAATCTATCTAGATTACCGCGTTCATGCGCGTCATATACTTTGGCTTTGTTCTCTTCTGTTTGCTTTTTTTCTGCCTCTAATTTTTGATTGGCTTTGCTATTGTCTATTACCTTTATTGGTTTTTTCTTGGCAACTTTTGGCTGAGCCAACATCTCAAACAAAACATCTATATCTGTTTGTGTTTTTTTATCATATTTTGCAGAATCTTCATCTTCTTCATTTTCACTTACAGATTTTGTTTTTTCTTTAATCTTTGCCAAAGTTGATTCTGGTATTAAATCTTCTATCGGTTTGGCAAAAGAACCTGCTATGTTGAAATATTTTGAATTTTTCATGACCTCTGCTTGATTTTCTTTCGGAACCATCCAGTTAATCAAAATATAGCACAAAATTACCAATAAAAAGGCTCTGAATATGCCAAAAAACAAGCCTAAAATTCTATCCAAGCCACTTAATTTGCTTTTTCTGATTGTGCCAATTATTTTTGATGTAATGATTATCCAAATAATGAAAAACAATATTATGATAATTGATGCACTCGCAACTGCCGCCGCTGAAGAATTATCAATTTGTTTTTCCATAAAAGGTGTAACAACCGGCATAAAATATATTACGGCCGTGATAGCTAATACCCACCCTATGATGGATAACACTTCTTTGATTAAACCTCTTCCCAGCGCAATTAAGGCTGATATTGCAACGATTATTAATATTGCTACATCTAAACTATTCATCCGTTTAATCCTTTAATTAAACCAATTTATCAATCTTTGAACATTGCCAATTTCATAAACATTCATTTCTGTATTCAATTTGCTTTTTTTATCTTTGGCATAACTTGGTGGAATTATGCAACTTGCAAAACCTAGTTTTTGTGCTTCTTTCAACCTTAATGAAGGCTGTGTTACCGCCCTAACCTCTCCTGATAAGCCAATTTCTCCAAAAATGACCATATCATGCGGCAAAGGTTTATTGGTCATAGATGAAATCACCGCCATTGCCACGGCTAAATCTGCCGCAGGCTCGGTTATTCTTAAACCTCCGGCAATGTTTAAATAAACATCTTGTGAGCTCAAATTCATACCGCATCTGGCTTCCAAAACAGCTAATATCATTGCCAAACGATTAGAATCCCAGCCAACAACCGCTCTTTTGGGACTGGCATAACCCGTTGGGCTCACTAAAGCCTGAATTTCTACCAAAACAGGTCTTGATCCCTCTATTCCTGCAAAAACGCATGAGCCGGATATATTTCCTTGTCTTTCTGCCAAAAATAAAGCTGACGGATTTTCAACTTCTACCAAGCCTTTGTCTTGCATTTCAAACACGCCGATTTCATCTGTGGCGCCAAAACGGTTTTTAACGGCTCTTAAAATTCTAAAATGATGTCCTCTTTCTCCCTCAAAATAAAGTACGGTATCCACCATATGTTCCAACACTCTCGGGCCGGCAATTGAGCCTTGTTTGGTTACATGCCCCACAACAAAAAGCGTAAAACCTTTTCTTTTGGCTAATTTAATCAACTCATAAGAACAAGCTCTGACTTGTGTCACGCTTCCGGGGGTGGATTCAACATCTTCTAAATACATGGTTTGGATAGAATCTATAATCACCACATTGGCATTTGATTTTTCTAATGTGGCAACAATATCTCTGATATCTGTTGCACTGGCTAAATTTACGGGAGCTTTTTCCAAACCAAGTCTTTTGGCTCGAATGCGCACTTGGTCTATTGCCTCTTCTCCCGAGATGTAAAACACTTCCGGTTTGCTTGGCAACTCTGCTACTTTTGCGCAAGCTTGGAGCAATAACGTGGATTTGCCTATTCCGGGGTCTCCGCCAACCAAAATAACCGATCCGGGAACTAATCCGCCGCCGCAAACACGATCTAATTCTTTAATGTTGGTTGATAATCTTTCCAGCTTTTCTGCCGCACCTTCCAAAGGTACAAAATCTATTATTTTGCCTTTTTGTTTGGGTTTTAAGTTTGAAAAACCCTCTCCACCGATTTTTTCTTCAACAATTGTGTTCCATTCTCCGCAGGCGTCACATTTCCCTTGCCATCTGGGATATACGGCTCCACAATTTTGACATACATATTCGGTTGTTTTTTTAGACAAGGTTAGACCTCCACTTTTATCGGACCTTGTGAACTGCCGTTTATAAACTGGCGCACATACTCATTCTTTGTCTTATCAAGCTCTTTGACTGTTCCCTGCCAGATGATTTTACCTTTATACAGCATTGCTATTCTGTCTGCTATCTTTCTGGCAGAAGCCATATCATGTGTAATGGTTAAAGCCGTGGCTCCTAGTCCTTTTACGGATTCAATTATCAAATCATTAATGACATCTGACATAATCGGATCCAAACCTGTGGTCGGCTCATCAAAAAAGATGATTTCCGGACGTGTGGCAATGGCTCTGGCCAAACCAACACGTTTTTGCATACCGCCAGACAGTTCTGATGGTGATAAATCAGCAACATCGGGAGCCAAACCAACTTGACGCAAAACTCTAATTGCTTCCATTTTGGCGTTTTTTCTATCCATCTTTTGGTTTTCTATTAAACCAAAAGCCACATTTTCCCAAACGGTTAAACTATCAAACAAAGCTCCACCTTGGAACAACATACCCATTTTTGAATGGAGTTTTTCTTTCTCTTTTTCAGAAACACCGACAACTTCTTCATCATCAATCAATATAGAGCCTTGATCCGGCGTCAAAATTCCTTGAATGCACTTAATCAGCACGGACTTTCCGGTACCAGAACCTCCGATAACAACCAAAGATTCCCCTCTTTTAATCTCTAAATCAACACCGTCTAATACAACTTTCTTTCCAAAAGCTTTATGAAGATTGGTTATTTTTATTTTTGAATCTGACATTTTTCTCTCCATCCTCTCTTATTTTGAAAAGAACATTCCGGTTATGATATAGTTAAATATTAAAATTAAAATTGATGAAGATACAACCGCATTGGTTGTTGCTTCACCCACACCTTGTGCTCCGCCTTTTGATTTGAAACCGTTATAACATCCCATAATGGAAATAATAAAACCAAAAACAGCAGCTTTAACAACGCCGGTGATTACATCTAAATATTCTAATTCTTGCAAAGTGGCTTTTACATAATTGGCCGGATTAAAACCTAATTGATATACACCAACAACAAAGCCGCCATAAATTCCGATAACATCTCCAATTAAAACCAAAATTGGCAAAACCAATACTCCGGCAACCACTCTGGGGGCTATTAAATATTTGTACGGATTGGTTGAAAGCGTGGTCAAAGCATCAATTTGCTCGGTTACACGCATTGTTCCGATTTCTGCCGCCATGGCTGCACCAATTCTTCCGGCAACCATTAATGCTGATAACACCGGCGCTAATTCTCTGGTAACAGAAATTAAAACAACTGATGCCACCGCACTTTCCGCGCCAAAACGTGAAAAACCTGAATAACTTTGCAAAGCAATAACCATTCCGGCAAAAATGGTGGTTAAACCTACAACCGGCAAAGAATAAAAACCTATATCCATAACTTGTCTTAACAAGTTTTTGACATAAAACGGCGGAATAAAACAATTTCCTACCGAACGAATTATAAAAATTGATAAACTTCCCAATCCTGAAAAGAATTTTACAAGTGGTTTTCCTAATTTGCGTAAAAATTTTTCTATCATTTCTTATGCTTTCTTTTATTTATGTTTTGCTTATTTTATGTCTCTAAAAAATAAAATCAATATTCTTATATGACTTATCATATTGATAAAATTTGTTTTTGCGTTAATGCTAATAAGATTTTATCCGGAGCTGATGCTTCAAATGCCCATAACCTAATTTTTCTAATCTTTATACCCTCAAGCTCAACAAATTCTGCTTCCGGCAAGCGTGATACTTCTTCCAGATTTTCAACCAAATCTACAACCAAATCTATGTTCGCTGCTTTTTTAGATGGAAAATGTGCTAAACCTAAGCCCCTGACTTCAAGCATATTTTCTATGGTGTTGACACTATATGCTCTTAATTTTCCTTTTTTTTCAAAAATATCTATTCTGTCATCTCCAACAAGACAAAAACCTTTATCCATTATTAAACGCAAGCTTAAATCTGATTTGCCTCTTCCGGACTTGCCACAAATCAGAACACCTTTGTTTTTATATACAACGCATGAAGCATGAATGTTGGTCAAAGCTCTTCTCCTTCTTGAGAATATCTTTTTATGATTTCTTCTTCATTTGCATAAAACTGAAACAATCTTCCTTCTTTCTGGGGGGTTATTTCTACTCTAATAGATTTTTTGGGAATGTATCCTCCCATTTTTTCCGGCCATTCTATCAAACACACACTTTGGTATATGGCCTCTTCCATGCCTAATTCAAAAATTTCATCCGGATTGTTTAATCTATATAAATCATAATGATAAATTTCAAAATCCGGCGCATCATATGTTTGCAGCAATGTAAATGTTGGGCTTGGAACTTCTGTTTGCGGCAAAAAAGTTTGAACAAATGCTCGGCAAAACACACTTTTTCCCATGCCCAATGTTGCATAAAAAGCAAATACATCTCCTATTTTTGCTCTTTTGGCAAAATATTGCGCCAAAGAAACCGTATCATCTTCTTTCTTTGATAAATATGAATAAAATAACTTCATTTTACAATCTCAACATACTTTTTCTGGGCTTTTTAGGCTTGGTGATTTTAATATTGGGTTTTTGATTCTTCATATTTCTCCAATCTTGAGGACGATAAAATTCTCCTTGCCATAAACCCACTCTTTGGTTGGATGCCTCTTGTTGATATGGTAGATATACACTGCTTTGACCTTCATTGACAATTGCCCAACCGGCATTAACCAAAGCCGCCCCTATATCATATTCTCCGATTGAACAGATACCTAACAAATTGCCTTTTGAATCTTGGTCCAAAATCTTGCAATTCACCGGATTATTCATTAACCAATCTCTGAGCCAAGTTGCTGCAACATAACCACATTTATATGTTCTGCCCATTTTGTTGGCACAAGTCTGATCTAATTCAGGTGCATCAACTCCGTATAAATAAATTTTATAACCATTTATTTTTATTACATCTGCCATTAAAACTTCTGCCGTTCCTGATACTATCGGCGCATTTTGAATATCTATTTGCGGTTCTTGAGCTTTTGTTGGCATTGATAAACTTTCAACCATATTCCCTAATGCCGAATTTTGGTTGCCCGAACTCCTTAAAATCGGCGCATCATTTACATTTGCCAAATTATTTGTTTGCGCCGGTCTTTGCCCCAAAATTGTTCTTAATGTCGGAATGACTTGATTAACACCATTTTTAAATCCGCCAATGGCATAAATCAAAAAACAAATTATTCCCGCAAATATCATAAATGAGGGCAAGCATCCCATAGCTCGCCATGCCATTTTTATAAATATGTATAAAACAACCAATCCAACAAGAAATAATATAAATCCGGCACCTTGAACCAAAATGCTGTTGCTTTGTGTTCCGGCTCCGCCGCTAAATATTAATAAAAACGCACCCAATGCCGTTAAGATTTTTTTTAAGAATCCCATTGATCCACCCTATTTATTGTTTCAAACTTTTTTATAGTTTATTTCCTTGATAGTAAATATATCCTTACTTTTTATAAAAATAAAGACCTTACTTTTATGTAAGGTCTTTTCCTTTTTCGATTGCTTCTTTTGAAAATTCTTTCATCCATGGCAAACTAAATTCTATCAAACCAAAATAGCTTAATAAATATATCAAAAAAAATACAAACAAGATAAAAAACAATATCCGCCAAGCTATTTTTGCCACAAAATTTAAAATTAAAAAAACCGCTATTATAATTGCTGATATGGTTATTTTATTTATTAAATTATCATCAATTATTCCTAATGATGCTGACACAAAAACAGATATTATAATTAAGCCGATGATAAAATATTTAATTAAAAACATTAATCAATTACTTTAATACTGAATTTATCTGTGTTAGCAACGGGCACATCTGTTTTAAATACACTGTTCTGGGTATTTAAGGTGGCTTTTTTATGATTGCTTTCCAGCAAATCTATTATCATATCAAGCTCCGCAGGTGAGGCATATTGCAAAACTATTTTTCCACCACCTTGCTTGCTTGGTGTTATTTTTATCCTTAAACCCAACTCTTTTTTTAAGCTATCTTCAATTTCAGTGATGTCTTCATCTTTTTGCACAGATTGTTTTTCTTTTTTAGGTTCTTTTTGTTTTGCAACCAATTCTTCAACCTGACGCACGCTCAAATCTTTTGCAATAATCTGCTTAGCTAAATCTATGGCATTATCCAAACCAACCAATGTTCTGGCGTGTCCGGCAGAGAGTTTGCCTTCTTTTATCATTTCTTGAATTTCTTGCGGCAGATTTAACAAACGCAACGTATTGGCAATATGGCTTCTGGATTTGCCAACAATTTGTGATAAGGCTTCTTGCGTGTGAGAAAATTCATTCATCAATCTTTGAAAACCTTCTGCCTCTTCTATGGCAGACAAATTCTCACGCAACAAGTTTTCTACAAGCGCAACCTCCAAAGCCTCTTGATCTGAAAAATCTTTAATTATGACCGGAACTTCTTTAAGACCGGCAATTTTTGATGCTCGCCAACGTCTTTCTCCGGCAATAATTTCAAACTTATCACCCTTTTTACGCACGAGCAGGGGTTGCAACACGCCTTTTTCTTTGATTGATTCAACTAAAGCATTTAAGGCTTCTGTATCAAACTCTGTTCTGGGTTGATATTTGCCGGCAACCAGAAGATTTATATCTAACATATTTTTTTCTGTAACAATGTCTTTTGATTTGTGCGGTGTGTCTTGCAACATATCTAGGCTTAAATCTTCTCCGCCTAACAAAGCACCTAATCCGCGACCCAAACTTTTTTTCTTGTTTTCTTCTAGCATGCCAATAATTCCTTCTCTCTTTTCAAAACTTCTCCGGTTAAACTAATATAAGCTTGTGAGCCGGGGCATTTAAAATCATAAATTAAAACAGGTTTTCCGTGTGATGGTGCTTCTGAGATTTTTACATTTCTCGGAATAACGGTTTGATAAACTTTTTTTCCAAAAAAGTTTCTGACGTCTTCTTCCACTAATTGGGTTAAATTATTTCTTTTATCATACATGGTTAAAACAACGCCTTGCAGTTCCAAATCAGGGTTAAAGACTCTTTTTATTTGGTTTATGTTTCTGATTAAATCCGTAATACCTTCCAAAGCCAAAAATTCACATTGCAAGGGTACAATTACGGAATTTGCCGCAACAAGTGCATTGATGGTTATTAAGCCTAATGATGGTGGGCAATCTATTAATATGTAGTCATAATTTATGGCTTGAGTTTCAATAGCATTTTTTAAGGCAAATTCTCTTTTTGGCATATCAACCAATTCTATTTCTGCTCCGGCCAAATCAGCAGAAGAGGGGACAATTGAAAAATTTGGAATCTCTGTCCAGACAATTGCTTCAGACAATTTTGCCTGACCAATTAAAACTTCATATGCAGATGCCATTCGTCCTTTTTTGTTCACGCCCATTGATGTTGAGGCGTTTCCCTGAGGATCTAAATCTATTACCAAAACCTTTTTTCCGGCTGCGGCCATTGCCGTGGCAACATTAACTGTTGTTGTTGTTTTTCCAACACCGCCTTTTCTGTTTGCAATAGCAATAATTCTTGGCATCTATTTTCCTCCTTTTTTTTGCAAATTTTTTATGATTAAAATTTTACCTTCATCACTTGTTTCACTATCATAAATTTCACAATCAAATGACCATTGTTTTTTTGCTTCTACAATTTCTTCCAAATATTTTTTTCCTTTTGGGAAAATGCAAATTGTGTTTTTAGCAAAAAACTTTTGTGTGTAGTTTAACAATTCTTTTAGCGATGCCATTGCTCTAGATGTGATGACATCAACTTTTTTATTTGGCAAAGATTCTATTCTCTGGTTTAATACTTCAACATCAAGATTGCAAATTTTTTTCACTTCATTTAAATACAGTGTTTTTTTTGCAATACTTTCAACTAAAGATACTTTTAAATACGGTGTTTTTTCTTTTGCCATAATAGCCAACACCATTGCCGGAAAACCAGCTCCAGAACCAAAATCAAGCAATGTTTTTGCTGACGCAGGAATAAACTTAAACAGTTGAGCAGAATCAACAAAATGTCTATTCCAACAATCTTGCAAAGATGAATTGCTTACCAAATTGAACTTATTTTGCCACTCCACCAAAGAGGCTTCATAGGCTTTTAATTGTTCAAATGTTTCACGTGAAACATTATATTTTTCCATAAAATTTTTCATAAGATATTTATAAAATTTTTTTATATTATTTAAAATATAAAAAACGCACTTATAAACATCTATTTTCAAAATAAAGAAAAAGAATCTTAAAACAATAACTTAAACATATTTTCTTGAATCTATTTCTCAAGAAAACTCAAACCTATTCGTTTTTTACAATTAAATTTTTTAAGCAATGCTTCTGCCCTCTCAAAATGTTGACCCAACATTTCTGTTGAATGAGCATCATCACTCAATAAGGTCGGAACTTTTCTTTTGCACAGTTCTTCTAACATCCAATCACAAGGATGCTGCATTTCTATTCTGTTAAAGCCGCTTGTATTTACCTCGAAGGGAAGTTTTTGTTTATCCAACGCCTCAATAATTTTCCAACGCTTTTCAACATATTCCGGAATATCCGGTATTTTTATAACACAATAATCAGGATGTGCCAAAAAATCAAAATAGCCACTTTCAATCGCCGCCACACTATTATTCCAGTGTTGGTCAACAAGCTCTTTAAAATCATCCGGTTTTATATCTGAAGGCAATAAATCTAAATGATATAAATTATATATCTGTGATTCATCTGCTGTTCTGATAAAATGATTAGATCCAATTAAATAATCATATTCAAGCTTGGTTAACATTTTTTCAAAACCGTTTCTCCAAACGGTTGATGGAAAAAAATCTACCTCTGCACCAACATATACTTTTATTTTATGATTCTCTGCCGCTGTTTTTACTTCTTCTATAATCCTTAAATGCATATCATAAGCTTTTTTTTCATCATTTATAAACATTGGACTACATTGCGGCACGTTTGGATGCCAACAAAAATGATTTGATATTCCTATCGCCTCAAAACCAAGTTCCTCTGCTTTGCTTATCATTTCATCAGCTGTATTTCTGCCGTCAAAGCAATTTAACGCATGTGTATGACAATGTAGAGTAAATTTTTGCATCTATAACTCCGGAAGATTTTCTATTGTTTTACCTGTTTCTGAAGATTTGATATCAACATCCAAATTTTGTAAATTTTTTAACAAATTAGGATATCCTCTTAAAGCAAAACAGGGCTCATTTATTAAACTTTCTCCATTGGCAATGCAAGCTAATAATATCAACCCCATTGTGCCTCTTAGGTCGGTTCCTTTAACTTTGGCTGCATGAATGTTTGATGGTTTTATATTAATAAACAAATTCTTTACGGTTGCTTGTTGGCCGCTCACAACATCAAACTGATAATATTCACTCTCTAAACCAAATTTTGTCATTTCAGCCATGTGAGATGACCTTCCGGGCCATATTAAATCTGAAATTATACTTGGCGTTTTGGCTTGTGCCATAATTGGTGTCCATATTTGTTGCAAGTCTGTTTCAAATCCGGGGAAGGGGGTGACTTGCATTACAAATCCGTTAAAGGCTTTTCTTCTTTCAAAATCTAAATAAAGTTTGCTTTGGTTGGCAGAATAATATATGCCTTTATCAAACATTTTTTCCAGCTGATTGAGCCAAGGTCTGCAATGATCAAAATTAATACCGTCAAGCTCAATTGAACCTCGTGTTCCTAAAGCCAAAAGCGCATATGTTGCAGCTTCTAATCTATCTGGTATAACCTCAAAATCTACTGCCTTGAGTAATCCAGTATTTTTTCCATCATATATTAAGCCTGTTCTTTGGCTGCCAGATAAACCTAAGCCCATTTTTTGAAGCATATTGACCAAATTTGAGACTTCAGGCTCTAATGATGCATTATACATCATTTTGCAGCTGTTTGAGCCAGCAACCGATAATAACCAGTGAAAAGTTGCTCCATGAGATGATTTAAATGTAGTATATACCGGACATAAATCTTTATTTTCTTGTTTGGGCAGTTTGAAGTTTAAGTATGAATATTTTTCATTTGCATCAACTTCTATTGTAGCACCAAAAATGCTTTTTATGAGTTCTTCATGAAAATCTGTTGGTCTTTTGCCACCAAATGAACATCCTCCGGGGAGGCAAACTCTTAAACTGTTAAATTCTTTTGTTCGGCAAAAGCGTGCTAACAATGACCCCCATAAATAATAGCTTGCTCTGAAGTTTGCCGCTTGGTGTGATAATTCATTTTTTTTGATTTTGGCAGCGTGAAGTTTTAATATTCTTTTTTGCGGATTAAAGCGTACATCAACGCCAATATCCCTCATAATATTTCCCATTTCAAGAACATCTGTAATATAAGGCACGTTTCTTAACGTAACTTCATCATCTGTCAGTAATGCCGCAGCCATCAAGCCTAAAATAGAATTTTTGGCACCGCTGATTTTAATGTCTCCTTGAATTGGTGTTCCGCCATTTATATTTAAACTATCCGGAATAAAAAAACTTTCATTCATAACAGACTCCATAATTTTGAAAATAACTTATAATATCAACTGCTATTTAATTTTTGGTAAATCTAAATTATAAAAGAGGCGGAATTGTATATCCGTCTCTTTAAATACAGTGTTATTTCTTAATAAAACCCAAGATTGCCGTAATGGCTGCCGGTGTAACACCGGGGATGCGTGAAGCCTCGCCAATGGTCGAAGGTTTGACCTTGCTCAGTTTGGCAACCATCTCTCGTGACAAGCCGCCGATTTTGCTATAATCAATATCATCTTTCAATTTCAAGTTTTCATCTTTTTTGAAAACTTCAATGTCTGCCATTTGGCGTTTGATATATCCGGCGTAGCGCGCCTCAATCTCAATTGCCTCATAAACAACATCGGGCATATCAGCCAACTCAGGAAAGAGTTTGTTGATTGTTTCACGTGAAACGTCTTCATAACTCATCAAATTAAAAGCCGTTCTCTTGGTGCCGTCACGCTTAACATTCAAGCCCAAAGCATCAATCTCTTTATAGGAGGTTTGTAAAGTGTGACAAAGTTCAGAATAATGTTCAATTTGCTCTTTTTTAGCTTTAAATACACTGTATCTGTGTTCACTTACACAGCCAATTTCATGTCCTTTTTCAGTCAAACGACGGTCTGCATTATCAGCACGCAAGAACAAACGATATTCCGAACGAGAAGTGAACATACGGTAAGGTTCATCAACACCTTTGGTGATTAAATCATCAATCATTACACCAATATAAGCTTCACTTCTATCAACAACAAATTCTCTACCTTTGCCTTCAGCATATAAAGCAGCATTGACACCGGCAACCAAACCTTGAGCACCGGCTTCTTCATAACCTGTGGTACCATTGATTTGTCCTGCCAAAAATAATCCGGCGACTTTTTTAACAGCTAATCTGTTATCTAACTCTTGCGGATCAACATAGTCATATTCAATGGCATAGGCATAGCGCAAAATTTCAACATCTTCCAAACCTTCCATGGTGTGAATGAAAGCATCTTGCACATCTGCCGGCAGGGAAGTGGAAATTCCGTTCGGATAAACAACATCAGTGTTCAAACCTTCCGGCTCCAAGAAAATTTGGTGGCTGGTTCTATCTGCAAACTTAACCAACTTATCTTCAATACTCGGGCAATATCTCGGACCAATACCGGTAATTAACCCCGAAAACAATGCACATTTATCAAAATTATCGCGAATGATTTTGTGCGTTCTTTCGTTGGTATGCGTGATATGGCACTGAATCTGCGGATTGGTGATTTTATCCGTTAAATAAGAAAAAGGAATAGGTGGATTATCGCCATCTTGTGTTGCCAACTTTTCCCAATGAATGGTTTTGCCGTTCAAACGGGCAGGGGTTCCGGTTTTCAAACGACCGACTTTTAAGCCTAATTGCTTTAAATACGGTGTTATACCGGTACAACTTTCTTCACCGATACGTCCGCCAACCGTTGCTTGGTGCCCCACAAACATCACACCATTTAAAAATGTGCCGGAAGTCAAAATAGTGGCTTTGGCTCTGATTTCATCTCCATTGCCTAAAACCACACCTTCAACTTGATTGTCTTTGATGATTAAACCTTCAACGGCAGCCTCTATAATATCCAAATTTTCTTGTTCAAGCAAAGCCTCAAGCATATATTGTTTATATAATTCTCTATCAGCTTGAGCGCGAGGACCTCTTACGGCCGGACCTTTGGAAGCATTCAACATTCTAAACTGAATGCCGCCTTTATCAATCACGCGTCCCATCAAACCATCAAGAGCATCAATCTCTCTGACCAGATGTCCTTTGCCCAAACCACCAATGGCCGGATTGCATGACATGGCGCCAATGGTATCTATATGGTGGGTTACCAAAGCCGTTTTTGCTCCGGTTCTGGCAGCAGCAGCACAAGCTTCGCAGCCGGCGTGTCCACCACCGACCACTATTACATCATAAATTTTATTCATTATTTATAAGGCCTTAAAAAATTTTATTAAATCTTGCCGGCATTATAATCAAAAAAATTTAGAAATCAATAAAAGGCATAAAAAAAAGAGCGTTTCAAACGCTCTTTCTAAAAATTTTAATTCTGCTAAATATTGAGAATGGCATTTTTGCGACAGAAATGCACGAATCTATACAACAATGAATCTGAAAAATAACCTTCGGTTGCTCTCGCAATTGAAACTATTAAAACAGCATAACAATAAGAACTATATGCCTCCTGCTTAAAATAAGTCATTTTAAAATCATCAACAGCTGCAGCAAAAAGCTCTCTTAACTCTGATAAATCTTGCTCTCTGTCAAGTTCTACAAGTGCAATATTTTCAAATGATTCATAAAGAGTTCCGTTTCCAAAAGTTTGCAATTTTTTTGCAAATGCAGAAAAGGCCTTCATTTTAATTATATTTTCTATAGCCTTTGTTTTGTATTGTGATTTTTCATTATACAAAACATCAAAAATCTGTATTGGGTTGAAAATAAAACCCTTGTAATTTCTCAATTCAAACAGAACAGAATTTTCAAATTTTCTTTCCATAGACATATTTTTAGTGGTTAATAATAAATTTTGTGCAAATTTATATATATTAATCACTTTAAAGAGTCAACATCTATTTGCCAATACAAAAATCTCTAAAGATTTTATCTAAAATTTCATCAACCTCAATTCTTCCGGTGATTTTTCCTAATGCACGAGCTGCAAGGCGAACATCTTCAGCCGTTAATTCAATTTCTTTATCAAAGCCAAAGTTTTGCAAATTTTCCAAAACATCTTGCAATGCTTCTCTGTAACGACTTCTTGTTATCAAAAGATTGGAGTTTGAAGTAAAGCGCTCTTGTATATTTTTTGAAATGGCTTGCAAAACTTTGTCAACGCCTTGTTTTTGTTTGGCAGAAATTACCAAACAGCCAGATTTTTCTAATTCTGAACATTGTTCAGATGTTAATTTATCACTTTTGTTTGCAATAAATAATGCTTTGTTTTTAAATGAATCTTTTATTTTATCAAAGACTTGAACAGTGTCCACAGAGGCATCAAACAAACAAATAACTAAATCTGCATCTTGAATTTTGCTATATGCAATGTCAATGCCCATTTTCTCAATTTCTTCTTCAGTTTCACGCAATCCTGCCGTATCAGTAAACATTACCGGATAACCATTCAAATCTAAATGAACATCTATGGCATCTCGCGTGGTTCCGGCAATGTCTGACACAATCACGGCATCTCTTTTAACAATGGCATTTAACAAACTTGACTTGCCGGCATTGGGTGCACCAACAATCACAACCCTGAAACCTTCACGCAATCTTTCTCCAATTGAATCACTGTTCAAGTGCTGATTTATCTCATTTTTAAGTTTAAATACAGTGTTATTCATATTATCAATAACCGAGGAAGGAATGTCTTCATCAGGAAAATCTATAAAAGCTTCCAAATGTGCCAACATCTTAACCAGTTCTGCACGCCAGTTTTCATATAAGTTCTTTAATCCACCTTCCATTTGGCGCATGGCATATTTTTGTTGCTCTGATGTTTCTGAATCAATTAAATCGGCCAAACCTTCTGCCTCGGTCAAATCCATTTTGCTATTATAAAAGGCGCGTTTTGAATATTCTCCCGGTTCTGCCATTCTAAAACCATCAATTTGACTCAAGCAATTCATCACTGAGCTAATCACTGCTTTTGAACCGTGGGTTTGAAATTCAACAATATCCTCTCCGGTAAATGAATTTGGTGCCTTGAAATATAAAACCAAACTTTCATCTAAATTTTCGCTCTTATCCAAATTGTGCAATTTGACAAAATAGGCGTAACGCGGTTTTATTGTCTGCGTATCAATATTTGTCATTAACTTAACGGCTTTCAAGGCATCAATTCCTGAAATGCGGATCACGGCTACGCCGGATTTTCCATAAACCGTAGATAGAGCATAGATGGTTTGATTTGTCATTTTAATATCTCCTTATGTTGTTTTTATAATAAGATTGTTTAATGAAAGCAAGTTTTAAAAAACGACTCTAAAAAAATGCCGTTTTTTTTGACCGTAGAGAGGTGATTTATCTTTTCTTAATAAAGGTATCATAAAATTTATAAAAAGCTTTTCTGTGAGCTTTTGGCGGACTCAATATTTTCTATTGAAAGTTGCAAAAATATGAAAAAATCTAAAAAATTGATAATTTGGGATTTTGATGGTGTCATTGCCGATACGGAATGTTTGTGGATGGAAAACAGACGTCAACTCTTGAAAAAATATTTTAATGTTAATTGGGATTTAAAAACCACAAATCAATATTTGGGCGGCATGAGTTGGAGAACTCGTTTGCAAACTTTACAAAATATGGGGTTTAATGTTGATGAAAAATTTGAGCAAGAAGGCGAAGCTTTAGATTTTGCAGCTATGGATAATGGAATCTCCTTAACTCAAGATATTGAAAAAATCTTTGCACATCAAGACATTAAACAATGTATTGCAACAGGTGGCGCTAAAGAAAAAACAAAAAAGAAAATTTTATCCGTTGGTATTAATCAGATTTTTCCGCCTGAAAAAATTTTTATTGCCGAAATGGTTAAACATGGCAAGCCTGAGCCTGATTTATTTTTATATGCCGCTGAAAAAATGGGTGAAAAGCCAGAAGATTGCATTGTTATTGAAGACTCTCTTTCCGGATTGAAAGCCGGTTTGGCTGCAAAAATGCAAGTGATTGCCTATGTTGGAAGCCAAATGAATAATAACCAAGAATATATTGAAAAAGTAAAATCCTTAGGTGTTAAGCATATTTTTAACAATATGCATGACGTTTATCAGTTTATTTTTGCATGAAAAAAAGCTTCCTTACCGGAAGCTTTTTGTTTTTTTAAGAGTTCATGTTATTGAAGAAATCTTGGTTATCTTTGCTTTGTTTTAACTTATCAAGCAAAAATTCCATACCGTCGGTCATACCCATTTGCATTAATACACGACGCAAAACCCACATCTTGGACAAGGTTGCTTTATCAACCAATAATTCTTCCTTACGTGTGCCGGAACGTGTGATATCAATGGTTGGAAACAAGCGTTTGTCGGTTAATTTTCTATCCAAAATGATTTCTGAGTTACCGGTACCTTTGAATTCTTCAAAAATAACTTCATCCATACGAGAACCGGTATCAATCAAAGCAGTGGCAATAATAGTTAAAGAACCACCTTCTTCAACATTTCTGGCTGCACCGAGCAAACGCTTTGGACGTTGCAAAGCATTTGCATCCACACCACCGGTTAAAACTTTACCAGATGAAGGAATGACTGTGTTGTAAGCTCTTCCCAAACGGGTGATGGAATCAAGCAAAATAACAACATCTTTTTTGTTTTCTACCAATCTTTTGGCTTTTTCAATCACCATTTCGGCAACCTGAACATGGCGAGAAGCCGGTTCATCAAAGGTAGAAGAAATTACCTCACCTTTAACGGAACGCATCATATCGGTTACTTCTTCCGGACGTTCATCAATCAACAATACCATTAAATATGCTTCGGGGTGATTGGTGGCAATAGCGTGCGCTATGTTTTGCAACATAACTGTTTTACCTGTACGCGGCGGAGCCACAATCAAACCACGCTGACCTTTTCCTTGAGGAGCTATTAAATCAATGACACGCGTGGTATAGTCTTTGTCTCCGCAAATAATGTCAAAATCTAGCTTTTCGGTAGGATATAAAGGAGTGAGGTTATCAAAATTTATTCTAAGTTTGGAAAGTTCGGGGTCAGAAAAATTAATTCTATTTACTTTTGTTAAGGCAAAATAACGTTCATTATCTTTTGGCGCTCTGATTTCACCTTCAACAGTATCTCCCGTTCTTAAACCAAATTTTTTAACCTGCGAAGGAGAAACATAAATATCATCTGGTCCGGCTAAATAGTTTGACTGGCTTGATCTTAAAAATCCAAAGCCGTCTTGCAAAACTTCTATTGTACCTTCACCGTATATGATATTGTCTTCACTGGCAACTTTTTTCAAAATAGCAAACATTAAGTCTTGTTTGCGCATGGAAGAAGCATCTTCAATGCCTAAGTCCTCTGCTTGAGCTAGCAGCTCTTTCGGGGATTTTTGTTTTAAATCTTTTAAATTCATGCTGACCTTAAATTTTGGGAATAAATTTTTTTATTAAGAAAATTTTAAATATTTATCTGAATATATTTGATTTGTGAGTTTTTTATATTATGCAAAAAGTTTTTTGTCAATAAAAGATTATCTTGCTTGTTTTTGAGTTTTTCAATTTGCAAAGAGTTAAAATTTTATTAACAGCCCCGCAGGGCTAACTATAATTTTTAAAAATTTTAGTAGTTATTTGTATATTCCTGTGAATCATGTGGATAAAATTTGATATACAAAGTTATGCACATGTTAACTCTTTGTTAAGAATCGAGCGTGTATTTTTAGGCAATTTTTGCATTTTGGATTCTTTTTCAAACAACTAAACACCAAAAGTGGATTCATTACTTTAATTTTGAGATTTTTAAATATCCACAGACTGTTAATTTCTTTTTAGCCTGTATATAACTTTGAGTTTGGATTTTGCAATATGAGGATTAAATTGTATAAATCTTTTGGGAAGGCAGAGTTATGCACAAAAAGTTAATATTCTGTTAGTAACTCCGTATTGTTTTTATATTTCAATTGCTTAAGGCAAATATCATGATTTTGGCAGCGATTACCGGTTCTATCGGGTGCGGAAAAACTACTTTGGCAAATATTTTCAAAAAACAGGGGTATCCGGTTTTTGATGCGGATGCTTGGGTTAGAAGACTTTATTTTAAGCCAGATTTTATTAAGCTTGTGTTGCAAAATTTTCCCGAAGCTCAGACTGATGGCGTTTTTGATAAAAGAAAATTGCGTTTGATTGTTTTTGATGATAAGAAAAAATTAGAAAAACTGGAGAATTTAATTCACCCGTTTTTGAAAAAACAACTTAAGACTCTTATTAGAAAAAACGCCAAAAGCGATGATATTTTGTTTCTTGATGCCGCTTTGTTGTTTGAATTGGGGTGGGAAAAGTATTGTGACTTTGTAATTGCTGTTAATGTTGATGAAGAAGTGCAAAAACAACGTGTGATGAATAGAGATAATGTTTCTTTGGAGCATGTTGAAAAGATTATTCAAAAACAAATGAGCCAGCAGGAAAAAGTAAAAAAGGCCGATTGGGTGGTTGAAACTGATGTGCCTTTGAATTTGTTAAAAGTTGCTGCTTTAGAAATTATAAAAGGATTAAACGGATGGGAAGTGATTAATCATGGTTAGAGAAATTGTTTTTGATACGGAAACAACCGGTTTTGACGCTGATAAAGGTGATAGACTGGTTGAAATTGGTGCTGTGGAATTGATTAATCATATTCCAACCGGAAAGGTTTATCATCAATATATCAATCCGCAAAGAGAAGTGCCGGAAGATGCGTTTAAAGTTCATGGCTTGTCTTATGATTTTTTGAAACAATTTCCAACTTTTGATCAGATAGTGGATGAATGGCTTGATTTTGTTGGTGAAGATGGAATCTTGGTAGCGCATAATGCCAAATTTGATATTACCTTTTGTAACTTTGAACAAAAAGCCTTAAATAAAAGAGAGTTTTCTTGGGATAAGGTTATTGATACTCTAGAAATTGCACGCAATATGTTCCCCGGAACACGTGTTAATTTGGATGCACTTTGCAAACGCTTTAATATTGATAACTCTAATCGTACCAAACATGGCGCATTATTGGATGCGGAGCTTTTAGCCGAAGTATATTTGCAGCTGATTGGCGGTCAAGAACCGTCAATGATGTTTGATGAAAAGAAAAAAGCCGTTCAAACTCAAACAATTGTCGAGTTTGGTTCTGTTGGTGGCAAAATCAGAGAAGCGCGTCTTTTTCCTTTGAGTGACGAGGAAGTTAATTTGCATAAAGAATTTTTGCAAAATAAAATTAAAAATGCTATTTGGTTGGCTGAAGAAAATTCCGGTGTTTCCGAGTAAAATCTATTAAAGAAACAAAGTTCGAACAAAAAGATTCATCGAATCGTGAGAAAGATTCACTTTTTTTTTAATCAAAAGGCGATAAAAGGTCTTGTTTGATGGAGAAAAAAGTGATATACTAT
>CASFJL010000034.1 GCA_949295005.1 uncultured Pseudomonadota bacterium
CATTTTGTAGGATTGCATAAAAATCGCTTATACTTTCTTTAATATTTGTAACATTTTAACTTTGGCAATATTTGTAACATTTTAACTTTGGAATAACACCATAATTTTAGATAATTGTTATAAAAACAACATAATATTTTGCAAATTTAAGATTTTTCATTACACTTTGAAACAAATATAAAGGAGTCTGAAATGAAAAAATTTGTGCTGGCAATTTTGTTTTTTGGCTTATATACCGCAAACGCTCAAGCCCAAGTTAGTTATTATGAAGAAGCCAAAGCATTAGGGATTATTGCCGGTCAAGGTTTGGCCTGCAATGCCAGCCGCTACGACCGATTTGAAACTTTAGCCAGAGCCATTTTATTAACCAAGGCTCCAAGCGAGTCGGCTTTGCAAGAAGCCTTATATACATACAATTCCCAAAAAGCAGAAATTTATTTGGCCAAAAGAATGGATGCCGGTTATTTGTGCGGAGAAACCAGACGCTTATTTGACAACCAAGATATTTTCAACATCACGCTCTATGCTGACGGAACATTAAGGATGCCGGACGGAGAAATAATAACCCCCAAAAGGCCTTATGATGCTAGCCAAATATATGCGTCTGCCTCCAACCAAAATTTGGAGTCTGCACCAACAGATAATATTACCGAAGAAACCGAGTATGAAAATTATCATAATCTATCCCAACAGGCAGATACTTTGTTAAATGAAGTTTCTTCAGCACAATTTGTAGAACCGGCAGCTGAAGAAAGCGGCATCGGACACATCTCTCGGTCCTATCGCTAAATCCTTACTTGCATAATTTGTTTTAATCTATATACTCAAGCCCAAGTTAATATTTAAATGGAGAAAGTAATGGCTGCGTATCAATACGTTTTTGTAATGCAAAATTTAACCAAAGTTTTCCCAGGAGGAAAAGAACTTTTTAAGGGTATCACCCTTTCCTTCTTGCCCGGCGCCAAAATCGGTGTTTTGGGTGTGAACGGTGCCGGTAAATCTACCTTATTAAAAATTATGGCCGGCGTTGATAAAGAGTTCAACGGTGAGGCCTGGGCGGCAGAAGGCATTAAAGTTGGTTATTTGGAACAAGAACCAAAGTTAGACCCAACCAAAAACGTGATGGAAAATATTATGGACGGTTTGGGTGAAACCAGAGATTTATTAAAACGCTTTGAAGAAATTTCAATGAAGTTTGCCGAACCGATGAGCGATGAGGAGATGAATGCACTCATTGAAGAACAAGCCGAATTGCAAGAAAAAATTGATGCTTGCAACGGTTGGGATTTGGAACGCACCATTGAAATTGCTATGGATGCTTTGCGCTGTCCACCGGCAGATGCAGATGTGACCAAACTCTCCGGTGGTGAAAAACGCCGTGTGGCATTGTGTCGCCTATTGTTGCAAAAGCCTGATATGTTGCTCTTGGACGAGCCGACCAACCACTTGGATGCCGAGTCCGTGGCTTGGCTTGAAAAACACTTGCAAGAATATAAAGGCACCGTGGTTATGGTCACCCACGACCGCTATTTCTTGGACAATGTAACCGGTTGGATTTTGGAACTTGACCGCGGACAAGGTATTCCTTATGAAGGCAACTATTCTTCTTGGTTGGAGCAAAAGCAAAAACGCTTGGCTCAAGAGGCTCGTGAAGAAAATGCTCGTCAAAAAACTTTGGCCAACGAGTTGGAATGGATTCAAAAAAATCCGAAAGCACGTCAGGCAAAATCTAAGGCTCGTATTAAAGCTTATGATGAATTGTTAAATGCTGCCGTTAAAGATAAAATCACCCAAGCTTACATCAATATTCCGATGAATGAGCGTTTGGGTGACTTGGTGATTGAAGCTGAAAACATCAGCAAAGCCTATGGCGATAAGGTTTTGATTGATAACTTGTCTTTCAAAATTCCAAAGGGTGCCATTGTTGGTATTATTGGTCCGAACGGTGCCGGAAAAACCACTTTGTTCCGTATGATTACCGGACAAGAAAAACCAGATTCTGGTACGATTCGTATCGGAGAAACCGTAGACTTGGGCTATGTTGACCAATCACGTGATGAACTGAGCGACAACAAAACCGTGTGGGAAGAAATTTCCGATGGTTTGGATATGATGGAGCTTGGCAAAAAGACCATTCCGTCACGCGCTTATGTCGGCCAGTTCAACTTCAAAGGCGGTGACCAACAAAAGAAAGTCGGTCAACTCTCCGGTGGTGAAAGAAACCGCGTCCATATGGCAAAAATGCTCAAAAAAGGCGCTAATGTCATTTTGCTCGATGAGCCGACCAACGACTTGGATGTAGATACTTTGCGTTCTTTAGAAGAAGGTATTATGGCTTACCCCGGATGCGTTTTGGTTACCTCGCACGACCGCTGGTTCTTAGACCGTTTGGCAACGCATATTTTGGCTTATGAAGGTGACGGACACGTTGAGTGGTTTGAAGGCAACTTTGATGACTATGAACAAGATAAACGTCGTCGCTTGGGCGAAGATGCGTGCAATCCACACAGAATGAAATATAAAAAATTAGAAAGATAGTAACACAAAGCTTGCAAAAAAAATACGATAGTTAAACTATCGTATTTTTTTTGCATTAATCTTTGCCCAAATTAACATTTCTATTAATATACACACATAATATTATTCCAAAAGAAGACATAACAGAAAGCATTACCGTTCCGCCATAAGAAATTAACGGTAACGGAATGCCCACCACGGGTAACATTCCTAACACCATGGAAATATTAATAAAAATATAAAGAAAATAGTTGCAAGCCAACCCAATAGCAACCAACTTGCCAAAATAACTATTGCTTTTTAAGGCAAAAGAATAAGTATAAGCAATAATCAGCAAGTTTACCAAAACCACAAATACGGCACCAACCATACCAAACTCTTCAGAAAGCATGGTAAAAATAAAGTCCGTATGTTTTTCCGGCAAAAAGTTCAAATGGCTTTGCGTTCCTTTCAAAAAACCCTTTCCAAACACCCCACCGGAGCCCAAAGCAATTTTAGATTGAATAATATGATATCCGGCTCCCAAAGGATCTCTTTCCGGATCCAAAAAAGTTAAGATTCTATTTTTTTGATATCCATGCAAAAAATGCCACGCAATCGGCATTGCGCAAGCAGCGGCCACCAAAACAACCGCAAATTTCCATACCTGCACGCCAACTACAAAAAAAATCATACCAGCCGTAAATAAGAGCATTAAAGCGGTGCCCAAATCTGGTTGTATCATCACCAAAAAGGCCGGAAACAAAGTCATTATAGCGGGAGGAATAATTCCTCTAATGCTTTCAATTGTTTGTAAAGAAGAAGTATGAAAATATCGAGCCAAAGCTAAAACCAAAGCAATTTTCATCAACTCGGAGGGCTGAATTTTAATCACCCCCAAATTAATCCAGCGTTGAGCTCCCATTCCAATATGGCCTTCCACTTCAACCACAATTAATAATATTAAAGAAATGGCATAAAAAACATAAGCATAACGCATAAAAAAACGAATATCAATCATCGCAAGAGCAATCATAATACCCAACCCAAAAGCAAAACGAACCAAATGATTCAACGCCCAAGGACTCCAGCTACCGTTAGCGGCAGAATACAGCATTGTCACACCGGTTGCTGCCATTAAAGAAATAAGCAAAATATACATAAAATTCAAATTAAAGAATTTTTCAGTTAAGCTCATAGATTGAGTTTTGATTGTTGTTTCATAAAATTTATACATATATACCCCACTTACTCAACCGGAATAATGTTTTTTTTCAAATCATATGGCGTAAAACTTTGTTGAACTTCGCCATCATTTAAACTAGGGTCAAGTTTTACGGCCTCTAATAAAATCTTACTGGCAATCGGCGCTGCAGCTGTAGAACCACCGCCGCCATGTTCAACCAAAACCGCCACGGCATATTTTGGATTATCTGCCGGAGCATACCCCACAAACACACCATGGTCACGCAATTTCCAAGGCAGCTCTTCTTGTTTCAAAATTCTGGTTTGACGTTCTTTCATTGTAATACGTCTGACTTGTGTTGAACCGGTCTTTCCGGCCATTTTAATTCCATGATAATCAAAATGAGAACGATACGCCGTTGCTCCTGGCACATTAACCACATCATACAAGCCTTGTTTAACCATATCCAAATAGCGAGGATTAATTTTTATCTTTTTAATATGCTCTTTATCTTGTTGATTAAGAATACTAAATGTTGGCGTCACTTGATATCCTCCGTTTGCCACACGAGCAATCATGGTCGCCAACTGCAGCGGAGTAGTTAGAATATATCCTTGCCCAATTCCGGAAATCAAACTCTCACCTTGTTGCCAAGTTTCTCCAAATCTTTTCAATTTCCATGCTTTATCGGGAATAAGACCTGACTTTTCATTTTCTAACCCGATGTTAATTTTGCTTCCCAAACCAAATCTTCTTGCCATTTCAGCCAATTTTTCAATACCCAAGCGCAAAGAAGTCTCATAAAAGAAAATATCGCAAGAATGTTTCAAAGCTTCAACCACGTTCAAAGAGCCATGACCTGCTCTTTTCCAACAATGAAATGCATGCGTACCTAACACCATTTTTGCCGCACAAAAAAAGCGTGTGTCTGGTTTAATCACGCCGGCTTCCAATGCAGCAAGAGATGTAATGATTTTAAAAGTAGAGCCTGGAGAATATTGTCCTGAAATTGCTTTATTGCTAAGCGGATTTTTTTCATTAGCCAACAATTCTTTCCACTCTTTAGAAGAAATCCCTTTAGAAAAAACATTAGGGTCAAATGACGGAGCAGAAACAAATGCTAAAATTTCTCCCGTATGGACATCTAATAAGATTGCGGCACCGCTTTGATCTTTCTCGGCAAATAAATCATACGCTTTTTCTTGCAAACGCGCATCTATAGTTAAATCGATTCTTTCTCCGGGGATACCTTCTTTTTTTTCAATTTCTTTCATCACGCGGCCATAAGCATTTACCTCAGATTTTAAGTTTCCGCCTTTTCCGCGTAATTTTTTTTCATAAAGTTTTTCAATTCCGGACTTTCCGATTTTAAAACCCGGCACTTCCAACAAAGGATCATCTTTCACATCTTTATCAGAAACAGCAGCCACATAGCCTAAAACATGCGCCATTTTTTCGCCATAAGGATAATATCTGGACAAACCTTCATCAATAATCACCCCCGGCAAATCAGAAGCGTTTAACTGAATTTTAGAAACTTCTTCCCAAGTTAAATTCTCTTTAATCTTAATGGGAACAAAGCTTTTATTAGACTTCAAATCTTTACGAATACGTTGTTCTTCAGCCTCTGTTAAAGGCATAATTTTTTTGAAAGCATCTAAAGTTTTTTGCAAGGAAGGTGTTTGCTCTGCCACAATCAAAGCCTGAAAATTTTGCTGATTTGTTGCCAAGACCACGCCGTTTCTATCATAAATCAAGCCACGCGGAGGCACCAACAATCTTGTAGAAATTCTGTTTTCATCCGCAAGAGTTTTATATTTATCTGCTTGAAAAACCTGCAAATAATATAATCTCAAAATAATGCACATCAGCAAAACAAATTTGCCGATTCCCACAATCAAAGAGCGGTTGATTAAAACTTTTCCCTTATCATTATCCCTATTCATCTTACACCTCGTCCTGAATAAGATAATTTTGTACAAAGGCATTTAATAAAGACAAAATAGGATAAGCAGCCACCACAAATAAATAACCAAACAATATTTGAGCAAAAGGCAAAAATTGACTATAATAAATTGACACCATCAACCATTTGCAAAACAATGTTATTAAAGATAAAATGGCAAAACCATACCATGTCACAACAAAAGGTTTTCCATTAAAAAACCTGCCCAAATTTAATAATAAAATATAAAGAATCAAATAAGTAAAAATATTTGTACCCAAAGGAACCGCACTTAAAATATCTGCCACCAATCCAAGCAAGTAAACAGAAAACAAATTAAAAATATCTGGTCTATGAATAAGCCAATAATAAACACAAACCAAACCAACGGCAGATCTTGCATAATCAAAAAAAGTTATTTTAAATGGAATACAAGACAAACACAAAAGCAATAAAGAAAAGCAAAGAGGAATCAAGCGTTGAAAAGAGTTTTTGACATTTTCTGTCACTTCTTCTTGCATTATGCTTCTATCATTAAGAGGTTGAAGCCTATTCATCGTCAATCATTCCTTTTAATCCATAATTGACAATTCTGACATATTCCAAACCATCTAAGTCAGCATAAGGTTTTATAATAACATTTTTTTTATCAACGGACAGAACTCGTCCGACAGGCAGACCTGAAGGGAAAACTCCGGCCACACCTGAAGTTACAATTCTGTCACCGACTTTAATTTCAGCATCTAGAGGAATAAAAATCATCTTTGGAGAAGAGGTATTATCACCAGCCAAAATTCCACGAACACGGGTTTTTTCCACCATAACCGGAATTCTTGAGTTAATATCTGTAAGCAATAAAATTTTGGCATACATATGCCCAACAGAATCAATCCGACCGACCAAACCGCGATCACTAAGCACGACCTGTCCTTTTTTAATATCTTCAGATTCTCCGATATAAGCGATAACGGAATGAGAAAAAGCATCGCCTTCTTCTGCAATAATGCGAGAAGTAATATATTGAGCTTCGGGTGGAATTTCATAATTAAGCAAATTGGCCAACAGTTTGTTTTCAACTTCCAAGACTTTCATTCTGTCATACATATTAAGAAGTCTTCTATTTTCTTCGCGAAGTTGTTGATTATCCTTATAGACCTCTTTTATTTCTCCAAAATAATCGTATATTCCGGCAACAAAACGAGCTGGTACCACCAAAACATCAACAATCGGACTAACCATATCTGTTGCCAAAGAAGAAGTTTTTTCAACTAAAACATTTTCTGTTTTATTCAAAAGCATCAAAACAAACGCAGACAAAAACAAAATTATAATGGCAAATTTTTTAGCCAAAATTCTAATATAACTTAAATGAATAAATAAACTTCTGCGTCGTTTCATAAAAATCTCAAAAACAAAGAAAAACCTTATGGAGAAAATCATCTCTCCATAAGGTTATGAGAATTAATACATAGAAGAGAGAACAGATTTAAATTTATCAATATTCTCCAAAGATTTACCGGTACCTTTTGCTACACAAGCCAAGGGTTCCTCAGCAATAGAAACCGGCAATCCGGTTGCATTGCGCAATACTTGATCCAAGTTTGTAAGCAAAGCACCACCGCCTGTCAAAACAATACCTTTATCAACAATATCAGCAGCCAATTCAGGAGCCGTATGTTCCAAAGCAACTTTAACAGCTTCAACAATTTGAGCAACAGGCTCATTCAAACTTTCAGCCACTTGACGTTCAGTAATGATAATTTCTTTTGGCACACCGTTCATCAAATCGCGACCTTTAATTTCAATGGTACGACCTTCACCGTTTTCAGGAGCGCAAGCAGAACCGATTTCTTTTTTAATTTTTTCAGCACTGCTTTCACCAACAAGCAAGTTATGATTACGGCGGATATAAGAAATAATGGCGCTATCCATTTTATCTCCGCCCACGCGGACAGAACGTGCATAAACAATACCGCCCAAAGACAACACAGCCACCTCGGTTGTGCCACCGCCAATATCAACGACCATACTTCCGGTTGGTTCGGTCACAGGCAAATCAGCACCGATAGCGGCGGCCATTGGTTCTTCAATCAACCAAACTTTGCGAGCACCGGCAGCCTCAGCAGATTCTTGAATAGCACGGCGTTCAACAGCTGTTGAACCGGAAGGCACACAAACAACGACTAACGGAGAGGCAAAAGAGCGACGGTTATGAACCTTACGAATAAAATACTTAATCATTTCTTCGGCAATTTCAAAATCAGCAATCACACCGTCTCTCAAAGGTCGAATGGCATGAATATTCCCCGGAGTACGGCCAAGCATTTGTTTAGCCTCATTGCCCACGGCCAAAACTTGTTTTTTTCCTCTATATTCTTCAATAGCCACGACAGAAGGCTCATTCAAGACAATTCCTTTACCTTTAACATAAACGAGTGTGTTAGCGGTACCGAGGTCAATTGCCATATCGGCAGACAACCAGCCTAATAAATTTGCAAACATAAAAAACCTCTCTTATATTAAATTAAGACATTTATTTTGTTTTATAACCGAATAAGAATTTGCGCAACAATTATAATCTGTTTTTAACATCATTTATCAGATTTTTTTGCCCTTTATAACAATCTTTCAAAAAAATATCTGCTTTTAATTTATGGGCAAACCATGTTCTTTGTCGTTTAGCATACTGTCTTGTATGTTTTTTACCAAGATCAACAGCTTCTTCAAAAGAACACTCTCCTTTAATAAATTTCATTAATTCCGGCACACCCAAAGCTTTCATAATCGGTAATGTATCCGGCAAATTACGTTCAGCGAGTTTTACCACCTCTGCTAATGCACCTTGTTGTACCATTTGTTCAAAACGGGCAAAGCATCTGTTTTCCAAATCTTGTTTATCAGGAAAGATTTTAATGCAGAAAAAATTTCCATCTGGCAATTTTTTATCCATAGGTTTTTCTTGCCAAACAGAAATTGGAATACCGGTTTGCAAATACACCCCATAGGCTCTCAAAACTCTGGAAACATCTCCGGGTTGAATTTTTTCTGCAGTCACGGGATCAACTTCTTGCAATTTGGCATACACATTTCTAGAGCCTATTTCATGGCATATTGTAAATAATTTTTCTCTTGTTTCCGGATTATTTTCCGGAACGGTTGTTGTACCATAAATCAAGTTACAAATGTACAATCCGGTACCACCAACAACAACCGGCAATTTATCTCTTTGCCAGCAATCGCGAATTTTTTCTACTGCCAAATTCAACCAATGAACGACCGTTCCCTGAAAATCAGCATCATAAATCTGATAAAGATGATGAGGTACCTTACTTTTTTCTTCAAAGCTTGGGCAAGCAGACAAAATCGGAATATCTTTATACACCTGCATTGAATCTGCATTAATCACTTCTCCGTTACAAGCCAAAGCAATATCCATTGCCAAGGCAGATTTTCCTGAAGCGGTAGGACCGGCCACCACCGCCACCCTTTTACTTTCCAGCATTAAAATCTCCAACATTTAATTGACGACAAGTTGCGTTCTCCACTAACATAGAGCAAAGCTCTGCATATGAAATACCGCAATATTTGGCCTGTTCGGGCACCAAAGACAAAGGCGTCATTCCCGGAGCCGTATTAATTTCCAGCAAAACCACGCCATCTTTAGGGTTATATCTAAAATCTGAACGAGAAACCATTTTGCACCCCAAAAGCTTGTGCAGTTTTAAGGCATTGTCCATACATTTCTGATAAACATCTTGAGGCAAAGGCGCCGGCAAAATATGCTGTGTCACACCATCGGTATATTTGGCTTTATAATCATAGAACGCATCTTGAGCGCGCATTTCCGTCACAGCCAAAGCCTTGCCATTTAACACGGCACAAGTCAATTCTTGCCCATCAATAAACTCTTCAATAATCAGTTGCTTGTTTGCATCATCATAGTGAACTAGAGCCGCATCATCGGCATTTTTAACCAAAAACACCCCTACGCTGGAGCCATCGCTCATCGGTTTAACCACATATGGAATATGGATTTTAGTTCCTGTTTTCTGATATTCCGCAAATGTTTTTACCTCGCCTAAAGCAACTTTTATTCCGTTTTTTTCACACACCATTTTGGTTAAAGATTTATCCATTCCCAAAACAGAAGCTTTCATGCCTGAATGTGTATAAGGAATTTGCATCAAATCCAACAAGGCTTGAATTTCGCCGTCTTCACCCCAATTTCCGTGCAAGGCATTAAACACCACATCCGGTTTTTCTTTTTGCAAAGTGGCAATAAAATCCGAAATATCATTGAGCTCATAGGAAATAACCTGATAGTTTTGTCGGCTCAAGGCTTCACAAACGCCCTTTCCGCTTACCAAACTAACTTCTCTTTCAGAAGAAAAGCCCCCCATCATAACCAAAACTTTTTTTATCATTTTTATAATTTTCCTTTATAGATATAATTTTTATGTTAATATAGCGCACAAAGTTTTGAATATTTATTAAAATCTATAAGGAATTTAATGAAAAAATTTGTTTTTTTGAGCTTATTTGCATCATTTTTAACCTTTCCGGCGCAAGCTGTTCAGGTAGAGCATAACTTTACGGTAATTTTAGGTCCTTTCAACGCAAGCGACACCAAGTTCACCTATAAAATTGATAAAAAAAATTATGCCATCCAATCAGAAGTAAAGACAGCCGGATTTTTTCACACGGTATATCCGTTCAAAGCCGTTTATTCAACAACCGGAAAACTCAAAAACAATGAGTTTGAGACCACAAGCTATAAATATGAATCTCAATCTCGTTTTAATAAAAGGACCAAAGAATTAGTCTACAATAATCAAGGGCAACCAATATATAGGTTAAGCTCAAAAAATGACAAAACCAAAAAAGTAGAAATAACCCCAGATATTAATAACAAAGACACCACAGACTTACAAACCGTTTTTGCCAAACTGGCCAAACAATACAATGAGTTCAAATTCTGTGATTCCAGAATGGAAGTCTTTGACGGAAAAAGACGTTTTGACGTTATTTTTAAAGATGAAGGAAAAGAAGATTTAACCGCCAACGAATTTTCTCCGTATCAGGGAACCGCTGCCAAATGTTCCATGTATATTGATAAGTTAAATTCCAAAGATGATGACTTGCTCTGGGAGTTAACCTCAAAACATCCGGTTTATTTTTGGATATTGGAAGATAAAGAAACCAAAGCCCCGTTCATTGCCAAAATCTTGGTAGAAGACACGCCGCTAGGTCGCTTGGACGTATATACAAAAGAAATAAAAACAAAGGAAAAATAATATGTTAAACAAAGCAGAATTACTTTTGCCCGCAGGCTCTTTAGTCAAATTAAAAACTGCAATCTTATATGGTGCCGATGCCGTATATGCCGGCACGCCTGATATGTGTTTAAGAGCTCAATCAAAATTCACCATGGAAGAATTAAAAGAAGGTATTGAGTTTGTTCATGCGCATGGCAAAAAAATTTATCTGACCTTAAATTTGTTTATGCATAACAGAGATGTTGAAAAGCTCCCCACCTTTGTTGAAACCCTAAGACACCTCCAACCTGATGGTGTTTTAATTGCAGACCCAGGTGTTTTTCAATATGTAAAAGAAAATGCGCCAGAGCTTAATTTGTTTGTGTCCACCCAAGCCAACATCTGCTCTTGGCAAGCCGTTAAATTTTGGCAATCTCAAGGTGCAAAATTATGTGTTTTGGGCAGAGAGGTCACTTTTGAAGAGATGAAAGAAATCAGAGAAAAATGCCCTGATATTTTGCTTGAATGTTTTATGCATGGTGCCATGTGCATGTCATATTCCGGCCGTTGTCTGATTTCAAATTATTTAGCGGACCGTTCAGCCAACCAAGGCAAATGCGCGCACTGCTGCCGTTGGCATTATAAACTGCACTTGCGCTTAAAAGACGGAACCATCAAAGAACTATTGATTGATGAACACAACAAAGACAGTTTTGAATTTTTGTTGGAAGAAGAATTTCGCCCCGGAGAATATTTTGAAGTTATGGAAGATGAGCATGGTGGTTATATGCTCAACTCAAAAGACATGTGCCTTATGCCCAGGTTGCCGGATTTGTTAAGTATTGGTATGGATTCACTCAAAGTTGAAGGCAGAAACAAAACCGAATATTATGCCGCCACAGTAGCTCGCACCTATCGTCAAGCCATAGATGATTGGTATACATCTCCAAGCACATGGGATTATAACAAATATATGCCTGATTTATATACTTTGCAAAACCGTGGCTATTGCTTAGGGTTTCATGACGGCAAGTTAACCAACATCAGCCAAAATTATGAATATACCCGCACATTGGGAGATTGGCTGTTTGCCGGTTCAATTGTTAAATGGGATAATGATGACGCCATTTTTGAAATCAGAAACTATATCAATTCAGGAGAAGAAATAGAATTTTTAATTCCAAATTCTATGGAAAATATCAAATTGAAGTTAACTGAATTTGAAGACGCTTCAACAGGAGAAATCACCCCTAAAGTATCTGCCGGACAAGAGAAAAAAATCAGAATCAAACCCTCAAGTTGGAATCGTCCGATTGCAGAAATCAAAAAACTGTTACCACAATATGTAATTGCCCGAAAATTTGCCCCCTTATCAGGCGAAAACGGCAATATGCTCCAACATAAAAAGCAAGAATTTGACATTTTGTGCCAAAACAAACAAAAATAACCGATAAACTGGTTGACAAAAATCGCCAAAAGTATATAAAAGAAAACAATAACAAATTAAAATATATATATTATGGAACGAAAAATAAAACTATCACCTCTGAAAAATCTAATCCTTTTTCAAGGGAAATTATTTTATTTTGAGACTGAAGAACCTTATGAAGGAGAATATCTCTTCTTAAAAAATTACATTGGAAGAGATTATCTGATTTTCGGAGAACGCTTTTTTGAATGTGTAGATTCTGAATTTCAGGAATATGAAACAATATTATTCTTTGAAGACACCATCAATCAAAAAAGATATTTTGGTGTCAAAAAGAAAGGTAGTACTCCATGGGGAGATGGGGTTTGCGTTTTTTATCTAGACAAAGATAACCATGCGCATATATACGCCAGAAAATTTGCAAAAATAAAAGAAGATCTCTTCAAAATAGGCAATATTTTGTATCAAATTACGCAAACAGAGATGAAACAGATTGGAAAATGTGTCTCTTTTGACGTGATTGGAGAAAGAGTAGAGGCCTATGCCGGAGAGTTCGAACGTTCTGCGATGAGTGCTTATGAAAAAGTTGGCAGCAACTGGCATCTCGTAGCAGAATGGAAACCTTAAAAAAACAAATATAAATTATGGAACAAATTTTAAAAGGGATTGTCTCTGCGTTAGAGACAATCACCGTACCTGAAAAGGTAAAGAATCTGGTGAGTGATTATGAAAGTGAAACAAAAGCGCACATGTGGTTTCATTTTTTACAAGACCCAATATTATCAAAATATATATTGGTGCCAAAGCGCAAACCGAAAGAATTTTCTCTGCCTATACTGCGTTTTATAAATAGCTCAGATATCAGAGAATGTCGAGAAACAACCGGATTGGCTTTTTTGGAGTACATGATTGAAGAGCACCCCAAATCGCCACTCAAAAAGTTCATAGATTTTGAATATACCATCCACTTAGGAGAATATGCAAAACTTGAACAGGTGGAGACAATCTACAACCGTGCGGTAGAAGAGCTGGAAAAGCTGACTACTGAAGAAAACTTGAGAAAAAATCAAGATTTTCTTTCAGACTTTTTCAAAATGCTTCTGTTCACAAGAAGCTCATTCTTAACCCATGAAGGTTTTGTAGAGTTTATGAAAGAAAAAGAAACCTTTATCTACCAAATAATTATGTGATAGATAAAGGAATAAACAAAAAAGGTATGGTTCAGACCATACCTTTTTTGTTTGATAGAATGTCTTTTTACATTAAGTTTCAACAAAAAAATTATCTTAATTTAAGACATTATTTTTCAATTGATACTTTGTTGCCAAAGACAAAGTCGGAATACGAATATCTTTTGCTTTTTTTGCAAAAGTATCAACAATTTTGCAACTTCCATAAAAAACGGCATTATGCGATTCTATCGGAGTCGTACTTGTAAATTCAAAAAACTCTCCGGGTTCAAGCTCAGGAATTTCTCCCTTAAAACCATCAGAATCATCGCAAAATAAGTTTCCTTTATCATCGCTGATATTCCAATTTTTACCCAAGAGTTGAATCTTGTGTTTTGAATTATTTTCAATGCAAAGATAATAACCCCACAAATTTCCGTTAATAGATTCCTCCACCAAAACCGGACAAGCAGAAATAGCAATATCATCTATAACATTTGTTTGCATCTCATCATTTATCTCAAACATTTTTCTTCCTCAAAACACTTATTAAACTGTGTTAATGATTCCTTAACTTTTTAAGATTCGCAAACAGAGTCTTTTTTATCCCCAAAGTTTTCCTCAAAAAAAAATGAATACCATTTTAAGTTTGACAACTTTTCGAGTCGAAAAAATTTTCAATCGGAATCTTGAGCTAAAATTGACAAAACATTCAACCTGATATATAAAAAATCAAAATAAAATTAAATACATTTATTATGGAAATATTCATTATTCTGAGTTTATCTTGCGCGCTACTTTGCTTAAAAAAATTTGTAAAAAAAATGAGTTTAAAAAAAAGACGGCAAGAAAAAGAAAAATATCTTTTACAAAGACAAGAGTTCTATGCTAAAGAGCGCCAAAAAGTGATTGCTCACTACATGGCAAAACTTTCAGCAAACACCATTTCACAAGAAGCCGCCTTAAAAGATGTTCTGCACCTTTTGGCTTTTAATAGTGGTGGCGGAAAAGAATGGCTACAAGAATTTAGAAACTTTAAGAAAAAAACAAAAAAAAGTGCTTTATAAAGCACTTTTTTTGTTTCAAACAACCAAAGACTTAAGCTTTGGTCAAAATATCCAACAGAGTTTTTTGAGCTTCAGCCGGAGCAATATTTTTAAACACGGCATATTCATTAGCAAGTCTGTCTAATGCTTGCTCATAAATTTGTCGTTCGCTATAAGATTGCTCTGCCAAATTTTCATTACGATGCAAATCTCTGATAACTTCGGCAATTGCCACAGGAGAACCTGAGTTAATTTTATTTTCATACTCCTGAGCACGACGAGACCACATAATTTTTTTAACTTTAGCTTTTCCTTTAAGTGTTGTCAAAGCATCTTCCATCACGCTGGCATCTGAAATTTGACGCAAGCCGGTTGTTTCAGCTTTAGCCAAAGGAATACGCAGAGTCATTTTATCTTTATCAAAATTGACTACAATCAAATCTAATTCTGTACCAGCAACCTTTTGTTTTGTAATATCCGATACCTTACCAACACCATGTACGGGATAAACAACATAATCACCGGAAGAAAATGCCAATTTATATGGAGTTTTTTTATTCATTTTCATATCCTATTTTGCTTGATTAAAAAATAAACTGATTTGTCATAATAAAAGACTTACAATCAAAACAAAAGTAACATACCACAAAAAAGCATCAAAATCTAGTCAAAAAATTACATTTTGTCAAAAAAAATATAAAAAAAAGAGCAACGTGCAAAAAAAGCACCTTGCTCTATAAATTTTTTAGCCTATCAATTTATCAACTGCGGCTTTGATATGCAACTCCATCGCATTGACAACCGGAATAGAAAACTCTTTATTCAACAAAGAGAATTCCGTGCAAGCAAAGACCACGGCTTCCACATTGTCTTCAGCAACAGCTCTGGTCACAATTGCCTGAACAAATTCATTTGCACCTTCCGGCACTTGTCCCACTGCAAGCCGATGATAAATATCAGTGTTAATCTTTTCAATTTCATCAGCCGTTGGAATAACAACCTCAAAACCTTCATCTTCCAAATAACCTTTGTAGAAGCTTCCGGTCATGGTATATTTGCTACCCAAAAGCAAAACCTTTTTTAACCCCTTTGCTTTCAGTTCATTGACAACAACTTCTCTGATATCCAATACCGGAATACCTTCAGAAATCAGATGGCGCACCATCCGATGCATTGTGCCACTGGCAATTACAAAAAAGTCAACCGGAGATAGTGCTTCAGCAGCATCATACATCATCCGTAACGGTTCTCTGTTATTATTTTCAACATCAACATCCATCATGTTAAAACTGTGCAGTTTAACAATCGGATATTCCAAATTTCCTTTTCTCTCATTGTACTGAGAACAAATCTGGCTGTAATACTCTGCGGTAGAGAGTGGAGAAAAACCACCCAAAATACCAACAATTGCTTTTCTCATAGCTTTAATTTTTTTAATTAATAATTAATAAATTATATAAAACACAAGCTGTGTAATATCACAAAATTGATTTTTGTCAACAAATTAAGCAAAAAAAGAGAGGCAAGCCCCTCTTTTTTATTATCCGTGCAAAGCTTTATCAACAATTGCCTTCACGTGTAATTCCGTTGAATCAATCACCGGAAGCGGCAAATTTTTATTCAACAAAGAAAATTCCGTACAAGCAAAGACCACAGCTTCAACCGAATTTTGCGTCATTGTTTCTTTAACAATCCGAGCCAACAACTCATCTGCCTCAGGAAAAACATTTCCCTGACACAACTGATCATAAACCAAATTGTTCAAAAACTCCTGATTTCTGGAATCCGGCACAATGGAAGAAATTCCGTATTGAGCCAAAAAGTCAGAATAAAAGCTTTTTTGCATTGTTTGACTTGTTCCAAGCAATAACACTTTGCAAATATGACGACGCAATAATTCTTGAGCCACAGCTTCTCTGATATCCAAAAATTCCTTGTCAATTTTTGAGGCAAAATCATCTGCGACAATATGCAGGCTATTGCTGGCAATCACAATAAAGTCAGCCGCTTGCAAATCTTGCGCCGCATTTTCAAACACTCTCAAAACATGGCTTGGTTTACAATGCTTTCGGTTAGAATCCACCTCAGCCATATTCAAGCTTGAAACAATCATTCGCGGATACTGCAATTCTTCTCCGACCAAGCTTTTATAACATTCCACAATCTGAGAATAATACACAACAGTAGACATTGGTGACAAACCACCAATAATACCAATTACTTTTTTTTGTTGTTTCATAATAAAAAATTTTTAGATTAATAACTAAAATTAAATAATAAAAGATACTAAAGTAGGCTTATCATAACAACCAATATTGTCAAGACATCAATTTAAAACACAAAAGGCTCTGAACAAACAGAGCCTTTTTTCATAGGTTATAATGAAGAACTATTTTGCAGCTTCATTTTCATTTTTTGCAGCTTCTGCAGCAGCAGCTTTTTCTTGAGCTACGCGAGCTAAATCTTTTGCACCTTTAGCATTAACATCACGATCAACCAATTCAATAATAGCCATCGGAGCGCAGTCACCATAGCGGAAACCAGCTTTCAAAACGCGAGTATAACCACCGTTACGGTCTTTGTAACGTTCAGCCAAAGTAGAGAAAAGTTTAGAAACAGTTTCATTATTGCGCAAGAAAGACAAAGCCTGACGACGGTTATTCAATTGACCTTTTTTAGCCAAAGTAATCATTTTGTCAGCAAAAGTTCTCAATTCTTTAGCGCGAGTAACAGTAATTGTAATTTGTTCATGGGTCAACAAAGCATTGGTCAAGTTAGAGAACAAAGCTTTACGAGCGTTGGTATCCATATTAAATTTTCTGTGAGCCATTCCATGTCTCATGACATATTTCCTTTCATTTCTCTGAGCTTTGCAAGGCAAAGCGGATAAAAACCAATTTGACACTACTCATCATAAATGCCAAACAAAAAAGCAGAAAAACATCTGCCTAAATGTGAGGTGAATATAACTTAAATAAATAAAAAATCAAGACTTTTTTATAAAAAAAGGATCACATAATAAATGTGACCCTACAAAGCAATCAATCAAACAAATGTTTATAAACAGTATGTTTGATTTCAAAATGATTTTCTCTAAAAACAAATATAAACACCAACAAAAAGCATAGAATACTTAAGGGTTCTGCATTTTCGAGTCGCAAAAAATTCAATAAAGAATACAATATCCACCCAAAAAAGAGAGCCACTACCGCCGCCCATAAAGAACAGCAAATTTGCACAATTATCCATGCCAAAATTTTTCTTGATGAAACTGTTTTTTCCATATGGCTATAATTTTTTAATAATATATATCTGATGGGATATATAAAACCTTCAATTTGATAAATCAAGCTGATTTTTCAAAAATATTATAACAGATTAAAAGGTTACTCTAAATATTCTTCAAAAAAAAGTATATGGAAACGCATCAATTTTCTCAAATTATTAAAATAATCTAAGAACAGATTGACTGGCTTGAGAAGATAAAGACAAAGAATTAATTGCCAACTGTTGCTGAGTTTGCAAGGAAAGCATATTAGCTGATTCTTCATTCATATCCGCTAAAGTG
>CASFJL010000035.1 GCA_949295005.1 uncultured Pseudomonadota bacterium
TCGCAAGCCGTCTTGCGACTCTTTTAAAATTTATTTTTCAAGTCACCCTGAACTTGTTTCAGGGTCTTTTTTCTTTATGAGATGCTGAAACAAGTTCAGGGTGACTTTGGAGTGTACATATTGGTACATGACAGAGTAATTTATCCGCAAAATCTGTATTAGCTTTCCGCAGAACAACCTTTTATAAAGGCTTGGAGAATGTGGCGAGTAGTAGGCACCGAGGGAAAAAGTACCGCAACGTACAAAAGGTACGTGAGGAAACTTTTTACCCGATGGCAACGCACTAATCGCCCATTATATGTCTTTTCTAAAAAAAGACGATACAAGGCACTAAAAAAGTTCAAAGAACGAGGGAAATAGAGTGATTTTAGGAGCGAGAAAAATCTTAATAACCGCTAAGCAAAAATGCCTTTAATATGGCATTTTTGTCTGCAAGGTCTTTGGAACATCTTGTTGAGTTAGGCTATAAAAATAGCCGCAACGAAACTAGATGCCTAAGCGAAAAAAGGGTACATGGATTTTTCGAGACGACAACAAATTGCTCTAGTTCCCCGTTATATGAACTTTTGCAAAAAAGTCGTTATGTGAGGAAGATAATAAGATTTAAGGAAAATTGTGAGCGAGCGTACATACAGGTACGTGACCGAACAATTTATCCGCAAAATCTGTATTAGATTTCCACAGAACGACCTTTTATAAAGGCTTGGAGAATGTGGCGAGTAGTAGGCGCCGAGGGAAAAAGTACCGCAACGTACAAAAGGTACGTGAGGAAACTTTTTACCCGATGGCAACGCACTAATCGCCCGTTATACAAGCCTTTATTATACGTTGAAAAGGAACTCCAATATATCTCCATCTTGAACGACGTAATCTTTGCCTTCGGAGCGCATTTTACCGGCTTCTTTGCAAGCTTGCTCTCCACCTAAGGATACATAATCATCATAAGAAATGGTTTCGGCACGAATAAAACCACGCTCAAAATCGGTGTGAATAATACCGGCGCATTGTGGTGCTTTAGAACCTTTCAAAAATGTCCAAGCGTGAACTTCTTTGGGGCCGCAGGTAAAATAAGTTTGCAAGCCCAAAAGGTCATATCCGGCACGAATAATTTTTGACAAGCCAGATTCATCTAATCCTAAAGAAGAAAGGAACTCTTTCTTTTCTTCTTCGGTTTCAAGCTGAGCCACTTCTGATTCAATTTCGGCAGAGATGATAACAGCCTTTGCATTCTCAGCTTGAGCTTTTTCAAATACGCGTTTAGAAAAATCATTTCCGGTTGCAGCAGATTCTTCATCCACATTACAAACATAAAGAACCGGTTTAGAGGTCAAAAGTTGCAACATTTTATAAGCTTTCCATGCATCTTTGTTAGAAGCATCAGGAGCAGCCACGCGGGCCGGTTTACCTTCACGCAAAGCCTCAATAATCGGGGTCATCACCTGCACGTTAACAATAGCATCTTTATCGCCGCCTTTAGCTTTTTTGTTCACTTGGTCAAAGCGTTTTTCCAAAGAATCTAAGTCTGCAATCATCAACTCTGTTTCCACAATTTCGGCATCGCGAATTGGGTCAACCGAGCCGATAACGTGGGTGATATTATCATCTTCAAAGCAACGCAAAACATGGATAATGGCATCTGTCTCACGAATGTTCGCCAAGAATTGGTTACCCAAACCCTCACCTTTGGAAGCACCTTGCACAAGACCGGCAATATCGACAAATTCGAGCTGTGTTGGAACAACGGCTTTTGGCTTAACAATTTCTACCAACTTATCCAAGCGTTTGTCAGGCACAGCCACACGACCGGTGTTCGGCTCAATGGTACAGAAAGGAAAATTTGCTGCCTGAGCGGCAATCGTTTGTGTTAAAGCATTAAAAAGGGTTGATTTTCCAACATTTGGCAAACCAACAATACCGCAATTAAAACCCATAAAAAAACTCCGTCTAAATTAAATAACTTAAACAGAGTTTTATATGATAAGTGCGCCTTTTTCAAGCAATATTTTACTTATTTCATCATTCCGAGTTGACCAGAAAATTTTGCCATACCATCTTTGAGCAAAATTGGCAAAGTCTCGCAAATAATCTGAATATTTTTTTCAATCACTTCGGCATCAGCTTTAGAAAAACGTGAAAGCACATGGTTCACCACCGCCTCACCGCCGCCTTGCGGATGACCGACCCCGATTCTGATTCGATTATAATTAGGCGTTATCGCCGCATCAATAGATTTCAGCCCGTTATGCCCACCGGCGCCACCACCGATTTTGGCTTTAATTTTACCAACCGGCAAATCCATATCATCATGAATTACAATCACGTTCTGCGGTAAGATTTTATAAAAATTAGCCGCTTTGACAACCGAGTTTCCGGAAAGGTTCATATAGGTCTGGGGTTTTAAGAGATAAACTTTTTCACCATTAATATTTCCTTCGGCAATCAAGCCGTCAAACTTAGATTTGAAAGAAGAAAATTTGTAGGCAGAATGCAAAGCATCAGCCGTCATAAAACCCATGTTATGACGTGTTTTATCATATTCTGCACCGGGGTTACCCAAACCAACAATCAAAAACATATTTAAATCCTCATAAAAAAAGGAGCCATTAAAATAAGGCGGAGTTTGAGCTTAGTAATAAGAAATAAGGGAGAAAGTACCGCAGTGTACATAGACGTACATGAGGAAACTTTCTCCCGCAATTTCTGTATTAATAAGCCAAAATACGACTTATTTTCTTAAGAAGTCAACGTGAATCGGCATGTCTGATACCGGATGGAATTGAACATCTTGGCAAGAAACTTTTTCTGCTTTGCCATTGATAACAACTTCAATATCTGAGCTGTAAAAATCAGCCATATCCAAAGCTTTTTCCAATTCAACTGGGTGCAAGCTAATCATTTGAGGTTCTTTTTTATTACCATAAATAACGGCAGGAACACGACCTTCTTTACGACATGCGCGAGCTGCCCCCTTACCTGCTTGTTCACGAACCAAAGCATTAAATGTAATTTTAGACATTTTATTACTTCCTTATAAAAAATTTTAACAAACCTCGTTCAAACCTCCAGGGGTGTCCAAACGATTAAGCTGACTAATACACCGATTTTTCAGATATTTCAAGTGTTTTTTATCAAGAAATGCGGCAACAAAAAAGACTCGTTTTCTTTTTTTTCAAGAAAACGAGTTTTTTGATTTTTTTAATGCATCTCTTGCAACAGATACATTTTCTTCTTGTTATCGTATTTCATTACTGCAACTGTAATGATATCTCCTGAAGGCTTTTCATCCAAATAACCCCGAAGCTTCTCATGATACGCATTAAATTTACAAATCCACAATCCTTTCCGCTGTTCTTCAACTTCGGCTTTTAAAATGTTATTTTCGCAAATTAGATGAGAGATATTTAGTGCATTTAATCTAATTAAAATCATTTTTCTCACAAAAGCAAGTAAAAGAACCGCAGATACACTAAAAATAAAAAAGCTTAGTTTTTGCAACAAGCAGGGTTGCAATTTGTACCATATCCCCCAAATGAGTAGGCAAAAAACAAAGAAGAAAGCCAAACAAAAGACCGCCAGAAGCTTACTCATAAAAGCTACTGTTTTTAAATTTTTTATTTCTTCATTTCTCCAAAATAAATCTATACCTTGATTTACACACTTCGGAAAGAAATAAAAACAATAAAGCTCAGCTACAAATAAGATTACTGAAAGAATAAAAATAACATAATACATAGTCTTAAAATTTTTAAAATTAATAATCATTTTAACTGCCCTTAAAGTAAATTATTTTTCTCTTGTTGTCAACAAATTAGACAAAAAAAAGCTCGCTTTCTTTTTTTTCAAGAAAACGAGTTTTTTTAATTAAGCAGATTTAAAGCAATTTCTTACAAATCCAAATAGCTTTTATTCCTGCAATTAAAAATAAAAATGCTGAAGCACTCCACATCACAACAAGAATTTTTGACCAGATATCCGGCATAACAAAATTCTTGGCACCAAAATAAACCAACATTAAGGCAAAATCAGCTACAAACAAAATTATTCCTTGATGTCTTATAGCTTTAACCTCATTAATAGACCAATTTAAATAAAGTTTCTTACCCAAAGGCAATTGATTCTGCCTTTGTCTATCCAAAAAATCAATAATCAAACGTTGATCCTTTTCAAGGCTAATCAAATAAGAAATGCCAATTGCAATAAAAAAAATGCTAACGGCGAAAAAAAATAATATTTTCATAACAAAAAAAATTAAAAAAACAATAATTAGATAAAACAAGGACAAAATATCTTTTTTTTCACTTTATGTCAACAATATCCACCCAACAAAAAAAAGGCACTCACGAGGAATGCCTTTTTTCTTAAGAATGAATAGGAAATTATTTTTCCAAATCTTCACCTGTTTCTTGGTTAACTCTCTTAGCAGAAAGTTTGATTTTACCACGGTTATCAGTACCCAAACATTTAACCCACATGGTATCACCTTCTTTATAGAAGTCAGAAACGGAAGCAATACGTTCGTTCTTAACTTCAGAGATGTGAACCAAACCTTCTGTTGTGCCAAGAAAGCGAACAAATGCACCAAAGTCCATAATCTTGGTGATAACACCTTTATAGATTTTGCCTTCCTCAGGAACAGCAACAATACCCATTACCCATTCAAGAGCGGCATCACCGTCTTCTTTTTTCAAAGAAGCGATTTTTACGATACCGTCATCGGTAATTTCAATTTTGGTATTGGTTTTTTCGGTAATTTCGCGAATAACTTTACCACCGGTTCCGATAACTTCACGAATTTTATCAACCGGAATTTTGATTGATACAATGCGCGGCGCTTTGTCAGAAACATTTGGACGCGGTTCAGAAATAGCTTTTGCCATTTCACCCATAATGTGGATACGACCTTCATGAGCTTGAGCCAAAGCTTTTTCCATAATTTCTTTGGTAATGGATGTAATTTTAATATCCATTTGCAAAGCGGTAACACCGTCTTTTGTACCGGCAACTTTAAAGTCCATATCGCCGAGGTGGTCTTCATCACCCAAGATATCGGTCAAAATAGCAACACGACCGTCATCTTCTTTAATCAAGCCCATAGCAATACCGGCAACCGGCTTTTTCAACGGAACACCGGCAGCTTCCAAAGACATGGTTGTACCGCAAACGGTAGCCATGGAAGAAGAACCGTTAGATTCCATAATATCAGATACAACGCGAACGGTGTAAGGGAAAGTATCGCTGTCTTTCGGCATCATCGGGTGAATAGCGCGCCAAGCGAGTTTTCCGTGACCGATTTCACGACGTCCTGGGCTGCCCAAACGACCGCATTCACCAACTGAGAACGGCGGGAAGTTATAGTTGAGCATAAAGTCTTCTTTATATTCATCTAATAAGCCGTCAACAACTTGAGCATCATCACCGGTACCCAAGGTGGTAACAACCAAAGCTTGAGTTTCACCACGGGTGAACAAAGCAGAACCGTGAGCCATCGGCAAAACGTCTACTTGGCAAGAAATCGGACGAACGGTTTTAGTATCACGACCATCAATACGACGACCGGTGTTCAAAACACCTTCGCGCATAACACGATGCATCAATTTTTCAATCACATCGTTCACATATTTAACTTCCATCTCATTTTCAGGATCGATGGTAGCTTTAACTTCTTCAGCCAAAGCGCCCAAGTTTTCACCACGTTTGAGTTTATCGGTTTCCTTGAAAGCTTCTTCATATTTGCCGCGGAATTGTTTTGCAACTTTCTCATAGAGTTCATCAAACTCTTTCGGGAAAGTAGGCATTTCCCAGCGCGGTTTACCGGCTTCTTTAGTCAAATCTTCAATCATTTGAATAACCGGTTGGAAGTTTTCAAAACCAAACATAACGGCACCGAGCATAACTTCTTCAGAAAGTTCTTGCGCTTCGGATTCAACCATCAAAACGCCTTCTTTTGTACCGGCAACAGAAAGTTCCAACAAAGATTCTTTTTGTTGCTCAATAGTTGGGTTCAAAATGTATTGTCCGTCTTTGTAACCGATTTTTGCGGCACCGATAGGACCTAAGAACGGAATACCGGACAAACTCAAAGCAGCAGAAGCGGCAATCATGGAAATGATGTCGGAGTCGGTTTGTTTGTCATGAGACAAAACAGTACAAACAACTTGAACTTCATTTTTGAAAGCATCTGGAAAGAGCGGACGGATTGGGCGGTCAATCAAGCGAGAGATAAGAACTTCACGTTCAGAAGGTTTACCTTCTCTTTTCATAAAACCACCGGGGATTTTGCCGGCAGCATAATATTTTTCTTGATAGTTTACGGTCAACGGAAAGAAATCTTGGTCAGCGGCAACTTCTTTAGCAGCGCAAACTGTGGCAACAACAACTGTTTCGCCATAAGATGCGACAACGGCACCTTCAGCTTGACGAGCAATTTTACCGGTTTCGAGCACCAGTTTTCTGCCGCCCCATTCCATTTCTCTGCGAGAAACTTTAAAATCAATCATACAATATCCTTTCATAATATATATTTCTTTTCGGACTTACCTCTTAGATAAAAACCACAATAGATGAAGATTCTTACCTAAGAGTTAAGTCCACACATCTTACCTCTAAAACGCCAGAGGATTTTATAAAAACGAGTGCGAAGCGTTTAATCTCCGCACCCGTTATAAACTTTATCTATGTGCACCTAAAAAAGCAATAGAAAAAACATCAGCGTTGGTACGTGAATTTTTTCTGTCTCGCATTTTTTGCTCTAGGTGCCGCATAAAATTATTTTCTCAAGTCGAGCTTTTTGATGATTTCTTGATAACGGCTTTCGCTTTTACCTTTGAGGTAGTCCAAAAGGTGACGACGGCGAGCAACCATTTTCATCAAACCCAAACGAGAGTGTTTATCTTTCGGGTGGGTGTTAAAGTGCTCAATCAAGCTATTGATACGAGCGGTCCAAATAGCAATTTGAACTTCCGGAGAACCGGTATCGTTCGGATTAATAGCATAAGTTTTAATCAAATCTTGTTTGTTTTCATTAGAAATCGACATCAATATTTTCCTTTTATTGAGATACGGAAGTTTCCGCATCAGAGTTAAAATTAAAAACGCGTTGAGGAGAAATTCGTTTTTCCTCGATTCGCACTATGGCAACCAACTCACCGTCAAAAGAAGCAACAGCCACACCTTCTTTCAAGTTTTGGTCTTGATAAGAGCGTGGAGAAATTGCTTGTCCCTGACGGAGTTTAGCTGCATCTGCTTCGGTTAGAGCTAACTCCGCGATGTCGCGCAGAGCAGTTATTACCGGAAGCAAAACTTTTTTTGCATCCTCACTATGCACCATTTTTTTCAAATTTTCCAGTAAAATCGTATCAGCAACAGAAAATTTACCGCATTTGGTACGTCTAAGCTCCAATAAATAGCCTTTGGTGCCGAGTGCTTTCGCCAAATCCATGCCCAAAGTGCGAACATATGTGCCTTTTGAGCAGCGGACTCTGAACTTGGCCTGATGATTCGGAAGCTCCTCGAGCAAGGTTAAATCATAAATTTCCACGATTCGCTCGGGTATTTCCACATCTTGCCCTTTGCGCACCAAATCATAGGCGCGTTGTCCGTTGATTTTGATAGCGGAATAGGCCGGAGGCACTTGCTTGATTTCACCGATAAACTGAGGGATAGTGGCCAAAATTTCTTCTTTGGCGGGGTAAACATCCGTAGTGGCTACAACCTCGCTTTCGGTATCACCGCTTGAAGTTTCCGCCCCCCATTGGATGATAAATTCATATTCTTTTTCGCCGTCGGTCACAAAAGGCACAAGCTTGGTTGCTTCACCGAAAGCAATTGGCAATACACCGGTGGCAAACGGATCAAGAGTACCGGTATGCCCGTTTTTTTTGGCATTAAAAAAGCGTCTGGTAAAGTTAACGACATCGGTTGAACCCATATCGCGGTCTTTATCAATCACAAGCCAACCATGAATATTTTCACCTTTTTTACGTCTGGACATTTTCCCCTCATTGTTTTTGTTTTAGGATAAGAAAAAAGCTTAATTCGTCAACACAAAAAAACACTCCCTTTCATCAAAAAGAGAGTGTTTTTTTGAGATATTTTTTAAAGAATATAATCTTTGCCGTTGATTCTGAGCAACTCATCAGGGAAACGACTTTTGGCTAATGTTGTTTTATAAATAAAAAACATTTTGCCTTGCGCCACTTTTTTGGCTCGACCTCTTACAATTTTATATAATGTTCCCACATTTTTATCATGTTCATCCGGAACAATAAATTTATCATTCACAAACCAAGCAATATTTTCATCTGCGGCAATTATTTTACCATTCAAATATACTTCATCTGCCTGATAAGAATGTAAATATTTTCCGGAATAAACCATTTGATAACAATAGCAAGCAGCATTATAAGTCAATATTATTCCTTCATCTTTACCGGTTACAAAAAACAAGTTAGGAAAAGGATTTAACAACGGTGTGTAACGTCCATTATTGTTATATAGATAATATTTTTCTTTATTTGAATTTTGCACCATCAAAAAATATTCTTCAGAATCTAAAGACTTTAAAATCTTAAACGAACTAATTTCTTGCTGCACAATTTTATCATCTAACAACAATGTAAGTATATAACCTGTCTCAAAAGAATGCTGAAACAAATTAATAGGAGCATCTTTACATTTTAAATCAAGCGGAGTTCCCAACAAAACAGAATGATTCCGACTAAAATACTGCCCAAACCATTTACCTTTCTTTTCAAAAATAACATAATTTTCTTTGACCATAACTTGAGCAACATCTTGCGGTCCCATACGCACAATATTTTGTTTATTATCTTCAACAAATATACATTTAATTGAATTTTCATTTTCCAACACCCAAACTTTTAGAGTGGCGTTTATATCAAAACAATCAATTTTGCGACCGGAAAAAGCAACCCCACCATTGGTTACCACCTGACAAATGTCCTTTGTCTCACAAACTTGAGCATTAACTAACTTTTTCATAAAAATAAATTTAATTATTAAACATAAAAAATCATTAGATTTGAAAGATTATATATTGATATCTTAAAAACACAAGATTTTTATTATTAAAAAAAGCGACTGGAAAAAACTCCAATCGCTTTTTTTCTATGTTTTTTGCAATCTGTGAGATGATTGAAATCCTGACACACTTTTCAAATTAATCCAGCCATCAGCCTCAAGAGAGCATTTCTCAAGCGGACAATATGCCAGAGACTTAATCACATAAAAAGCTTTGTCTTTTCCTTTCCAAAATTTATAATTTTCAATTCTGGAAGCAGCCTCTTTCACAACATTTCGAGCACAATCAACAGACATTAGCTCTTTATTCTCATTTTCAAAAAAAACTTTGTTGTCAAGAACACCAACAAATATTCCTTTAACCCCGCGTAAAATTTTTTCTTCATTTTGAAAGACAATCGTAAACTCTGATGATTTTTCAGAAAAAAACAGAGCAACATTTTCTCTTTCAACAAATTTATCAAAATACCCGAGCAAAGAATAATGTCCTTTATAAACATCAAAGCTCAACAATCCAACGCGATTTCCTTCTTTTAAAATCGCAAAAGGTTTAATTTCATTCATAATTGCAATAATTATATATTTATCAAAATGCAATCTAACACAAACAAAAAATTATTCAAACAACTTTTGTTATTGTTTCAAATAATTAAAGATTAATAAGTAAATTATAAAGATAAATTACAAAAAAACATTAAAAAAGGCACTTCATTTAGGAGTGCCTTTTTTCATAGAACAAAAATCATATTTTTTCAGTTGATTAGAACAAACATCTTTGATAACGCACAAACTCCTTATAGGTATCGGAGCCAACTCATTGTAAACCCCCATACCATAAACTTGAGTTTTGAAACACGTTTCTCTTTCTTGAGCAAAAAAATCATTATAACCGCAAACAGCGCTATACAACAAATCATACCCCAACGCAGTTTTAACCATTAAAACCTCGCTTTGTAGTTTTTTAGAATACTTCACATCAAAGAAACCCGTATCCTGAGTATATCCGTTTTCCTTTGCATAGATAGTAAATTTTTTATCAAAATTTCCTTGAGCATAGCAATCTAAATTAATACGCAAAAAAACATCATCAGAAAACTTTTTTGACCACAAATACATCATATATTCCGGCATTTTGGCATCAAATTCCGCTTGAAGTTCAGAGCGCTTTTCTTTTGGTGTTATCAGAGATTTTAACTCAAAAAACACATTCCTATCTACCACATTAAAAGAATTGATATACGCTTCATCTTTCACATAAACATTCATCAACTCAGGTGTTGGTAAAAATTTTGTTTGATTTTCTTTGCTTAACATAATTCTTAAATTTAATAATTAATAACTGAAAAAAATTTAACACAAGGGATTTTAAAGGCTATAAAAAACCTCCTTACGGAGGTCTTTTAGTTAAAATTTATTTCAAATCTTGTTGAACTTTGGGGTCATGAAGAAGTTTTTCAATTTTATCAACTTCGGCAAAAGTATCATCAATTTTGAAAACAATTTCCGGCACATAACGCAAGCTTGTTTTTTTACCGATACTTTTTCTAAAGTGATTGGAAGCCAAATTCAAGCCTTCCAAAACTTCCTTGAGAAAAGTTCCGTTCAAGGTCATAAAATAGACGGTAGAATATTTCAAATCGGGAGATACGGTAACATCTGTGATTGTTACGATTGTATTAATCCCTTGCAAATTTCTGACTTCCCCACGCTCAATCTCAGAAGTAATGATTTTTCTGATTTCTTGACTAACGCGAAGTTGTCTTTGTGATGGTTCTTTTGTAGGCATAATCTTCTCTCTTATCAATTAACTTGCCAAAAATTGTATTAGTTCCCCGTTATATAAGATTTCTTAAAAAATCGGAGAATGAGGGAAATAGAGTGGTTTTAGGAGCGAGAAAAATTCTAGTGTACAAAAAGGTACATGAATTTTTCGAGACGACGCTAAACTGCTCTAGTTCCCCGTTATACGAGATTTCTCGAAAAATCGGAGAATGCGGCGAGTAGTAGGCGCCGAGGGAAAAAGTACCGCAGCGTACATTGACATACGTGAGGAAACTTTTTACCCGATGGCAACGCACTAATCACCCATTATACAATTTTTTACTAAAATCTCAGAGAACGAGGGAAATAATAAGAAACCAGAAAAAATTTGAGGGAGTTTACATATTGGTAAATGACCGAAAATTTTATTCGCAGTTTCTGTATTAGTTCCCCGTTATATGAGATTTTAAAGCTTGGCGGCGATTTCTTCAATCTCATAACATTCAATGAAGTCACCTTTTTGAATGTCATTATAGTTTTCAAAACTGATACCGCATTCATAGCCTTCACGAACTTCTTTAACATCTTCTTTGAAGCGTTTGAGTTGTCCGATTGAGCCATCGTGAATAACCACGTTATCGCGCAACAAGCGGATTTTGGCACCACGTTTAACAATTCCTTCAGTAATCATACAACCGGCAACTTTACCCACACCGGTAATATTATAAACCTCACGAATTTCAGCATAACCCAAAAGTTTTTCACGCAATTCAGGTGAAAGCATACCTTCCAAACCTTTTTTAACGTCATCAGCCACATCATAAATGATGGAATAGTATTTAATTTCAATTCCGTCACGACGAGCAGCATCACGAGCTTGCGGAATAGCACGTACGTTAAAGCCGATAATCAAAGCATGAGATGCTTTTGCCAAAGAAATATCAGATTCGGAAATCGGACCAACGGCAGAGTGCAAAATCTGAACAGAAACTTCATCCGTTGAAAGTTTGTTCAATGTGCCTTCCAAAGCCTCAATAGAACCTTGAACGTCAGCTTTGATAATAATCGGCAAGTGTTTAGATTCACCGGACTTAATTTTATCAAGCATTTGTTCCATAGCAGATTTGGCAGATTTTACAATCTTAGCATCACGTTCTTTGCAAATACGATAGTTGGTCACTTGCTTAGCCTGAGATTCATCTGCAACAACAATAAAGTCATCACCGGCGGCAGGGGTTCCTTGCAAGCCCAAAACCTCAACCGGAGTGGCCGGATTGGCTTCAAACACCTTTTTACCGTTTTCATTAAACATAGCGCGAACGTGTCCCCACTCTTTGCCGGCAATAATGATATCACCCACCTTAAGTGTTCCTTTTTGAACCAAAACAGTTGCAACAGAACCACGTCCTTTTTCCATTTTTGCTTCAACAACAGCACCTTCTGCAGCACGATTTGGATTAGCTTTCAAATCCAAAATTTCTGCTTGCAACAAAATGGCTTCAACCAATTTATCAATATTGATGCGTTTTTTGGCAGAAACTTCGGCACACAAGCAATCACCACCCATTTCTTCAACGGCAATACCATGTTGCAACAAAGCGGTTTTAACCTTCATCGGGTCAGCACCCGGCAAGTCAATTTTATTAATAGCCACAACGATTGGCACTTCGGCAGCTTGAGCGTGACGAATAGCTTCCACCGTTTGTGGCATAATACCGTCATTGGCAGCAACTACCAAAACCACAATATCGGTAACTTTGGCACCGCGAGCACGCATTTCGGAAAATGCTTCGTGCCCCGGCGTATCAATAAAGGTAATTTTATCACCGGTTTTAACCGTAATTTGATAAGCACCGATATGCTGAGTAATACCACCGGCTTCTTTAGCGGCCACGTTAGTTTCACGCAAAGCATCCAACAAAGAAGTTTTACCGTGGTCAACGTGACCCATAACAGTAACAACCGGAGGTCTTGGCAACAAATCTTCCGGCTTATCTTCGCCACCGCCTAATCCGGCTTCCACATCGCTATCAGCCACACGCTTAACTTTGTGACCAAACTCTTCAACCACAATTTGTGCAGTATCGGCATCAATAGGCTGGTTAATGGTAGCCATCACACCTAAAGCCATCAATTTTTTAATAACTTCGGCACCTTTTTCAGCCATACGGTTTGCCAATTCTTGAACGGTAATAACTTCCGGAATAACAACTTCACGAATAATTTTTTCTTGAGGTTGTTGTGGAGCTTGTTGCTGCGGTTTAGGTTGTTTTTTCTTAAAACGACGACGCGGAGCACCAAAGCCATAATCATCGTCGTCCTCATCATCTGCCATATAATTATTGACATTAAATTTACCACCACCGCGTTTTTGCGGTTCAAAGCTTCTTTTTGTTACTTTTTTTCTATCTTGTTCAAAAGCATCTTCTCGAGAAGAAGTCTTTTTGTGACGAGAAGAAAAATCATCTTCATCATCTTCATCATCATAATCACGATTTTTCTTAGACTTATAGTTATCAACCTCAGTCTTAACATTGTTTTCTTTAACATTAGTCTCTAAAACCGTTTTAGGAGCTTCTTCTTTTTTATTTTCTTCAACTTTTGAATTTTGAGCTTGAGCGTTTTCAAGATGTTGTTTTTCTTCCAAGGCTTTCTTTTGAGCTTCTTCTTTAGCTTTTTGTTCTTCCATTTGTTTTTGACGAATAAGAGCTTTTTCTTCTTCCTCTTGTTTCTTTTTTGCGTCAAATTCCTTAGCTTCAGCAATCAAACGCAATTTTGCAGCAGTAGCTTCATCAATTTTTACTTTTGGTTCAACATTTTGAGCATTAGGAGAAACAACTCTTTTTTTGCGCACTTCAACCTGAACAACTTTTTTGCCTTCTGCAGAGGGTTTTGTTTTATCTCCCAATTTCAGAGTAAGAGTTGATTTTCCTGATAATGTTAATTTTCCTTTTGCATTATCTTCCGTCATTATAAATCCTTTTCAACCTAACAAACGTTTAAGACTTTAAAAAACTTTCCAATCTGGAAAATTCGTTATAAACAGCCTTAGCCATATCTCCATATAGCAAAGCAATATGAACCGTATTAACTTTATCTAATTCCTGATCCAACTCCTCAATCTTAAACGTATGAAAAATTTTCAAATCCCGAGCCAATCGCACAATTTTTTCATGTCCGTCCGCACCGGCATCTTGCGCTTCCACAACAAAAGCGACTTTGTCTTTTTTTATAGCATCGCAAACTTTTTCAAATCCGGTCACCAGCACACCGGCTTTTCTGGCCAAAGACAATGCAGAAAGGCAACGCTTTTTTAACAAACTTTCCACCATGTCCACAAGCTCGGTTTGCGCCTTAACATTTTTTTTCACAACTTTAGAAAACAAATTTTTATTGATTGCCAGAATCAAAGCCTGCTTAGAATTTTGCAGCCAAATTCCCCTTCCTGATAATTTTTTCTTAAAATCAGGCACAACCAAATTATCCGGTGTCAAGGTAAAGCGCAACATTTCTTCTTTAGGAAGCACTTTACCTGACACAATGCATTTTCTGTCTTCTTCAGCTTTCATTCAAACTACTCTTTATTAGCTTGAGCCTCATCCTCATCAAACCAGTGTTGACGAGCAGCCATAATGATTTTGTTGGCTTCATTGATAGAAACAGTATTTTCACCCAAAATTTCAATCAATTCATCTGCAGCCAAATCAGCCAAATCATCAATAGTTTTAACACCTTTATCAGCCATGGTCAAAATCATATCACGGTCTAAACCTTCAATGTTTTGAATAGCTTCATCAATACCCAAAGTTTTGCTTTTTTCTTCAAATTCTTTATTTCTGTTTTCAACAAAAGCTTTGGCTCTGGCCTGAATTTCTTTGGCAATATCTTCATCAAAACCTTCAATTTCAGCCAATTCTTTCAAATCTACAACAGCCAATTCATCAACAGTTGAAAAACCTTCGGCAATAAGCAAATGAGCAATCATTTCATCTACGACCAAAGCTTCCATAAAGCGTTGAGAGCGTACTTTATTTTCATTAGAACGGCGTTCTTGTTCTTGTTCTTCAGTCAAAACATCAATATCACAACCCACCAATTGAGAAGCCAATCTCACATTTTGACCACGACGGCCGATTGCCACAGAAAATTGCTCTTGAGGAACAACCACTTCAATACGGTTGTTTTCTTCATCCAAAACCACTTTAGAAACTTCTGCCGGAGCAAGAGCTGCAACAATATACTGAGCCTTATCATCAGAATAAGGAACAATATCAATTTTTTCGCCTTGCAATTCAGAAACCACAGCCTGAACACGAATACCGCGCAAACCGACACATGCGCCAACAGCATCAACTGTCACATCATCTGTTTTAACGGCAATTTTTGCCTTTGACCCAGGGTCACGAGAAGCTGCAACAATTTGCACAATACCATCATAAATTTCAGGAACTTCTGATACAAATAATTTAATCAAAAATTCAGGACAAGTACGAGATAAGAAAATTTGCGGTCCTTTGTTTTCTTTGCGAACTTCTAAAACATATGCGCGCACACGGTCACCGTTTTTGAATTTTTCTCTCGGAATAATTTCATCTCTGCGCAAAATTGCTTCCGCCTTACCAATATCCAAAATCACATTGCCAAATTCAACACGTTTTACTGTTCCGTTAACAATTGTACCAACTTTTTCTTTATATTCTTCATATTGCTTATTACGTTCAGCATCGCGAACTTTTTGCACAATCACTTGTTTTGCAGTTTGAGCGGCAATTCTACCAAAATCAATTGGCGGCAAATTATCAATAATAAATTCACCAACCTTAATATTTTTGTCATAAGCTTTGGCTTGTTTTAATGTTATTTGAGTAACCTCATTTTCAATTTGGTCTTCAGATTCTACAACTTCACGATAACGAGCCAAAGAAATAGCTCCGGTTTTGCGGTCAATATGAGCTCTGATATCATGTTCAAAGCCATATTTTGAACGTCCGGCTTTTTGAATGGCAATTTCCATAGCTTCCAACACATCATCGCGATCAATATTTTTTTCGCGAGCAACTGTATCTGCAACCAAAATAATTTCTGGTCTTGGCATATTTTCAATAGTTTGCATTTTTATTCCCTTATAAAAAATATTTTATCAATAAAGTTATTCTTCAACAAGCTCAACAGCTTCATCATTTTCATGAGCTGCCATATATTCAGCCAAAAGCTCATCGGTCAACACAATTTTTGCTTTAGAAACAGCATCAAAAGGAATGCTATATTCTGTTCCATCCATTTCCAAAACAACATTATCGGCATCATCAACAGACTTTGTCTTACCCTTGAAACGCTTTCTACCTTGAACCTCTGTTGATGTTTCAATTTTTGTCTCATACCCCAAAAATCTCTTAAAATGTTCCGGCTTGGTCAATGGTCTGTCCAACCCCGGAGAACTCACTTCTAAAGAATATTGATCTTTAATCGGGTCTTTTTCATCCATCATTTCAGAGATTTTGCGACTAACGGTAGCACAATCATCAACATTAATCTCCGTACCATCTTTGCGATCAATCATAATCTGCAAAGTCGGATTTTTTTGACCGATAGTCATGATTCGCACCAACTCATAGCCCAAACCTTCAACAATAGGCTCAATCAAGTCATGTAAAGGGTGTTTAATCTGCATCATATTTTCCTTAACAAAGAAGCGGGGTTTTTTACCCCGCCTCATCTAATATCATCAAAACTACGTAACATTTAACATAAAAGTTTTTAAAAATCTACAATTTTTTTTATTTATTCAAAAAAAATAAATTTCATAATTTTTAATATTCATAAAAACAATATTCCTATCCAAAAAAACTTGCTTCATTAACCAAAATTTAGTATAATAAATTTAAGGTTAAAGTATTGTAACAGCAATGGGTAGAACAATGTCAGGACAAGGATTGAGACATATTCTGCGAACAAGCGCAATTTCGGCCGCAAAAGAGAAGGTTTTTGCGAGCGATTTGTTGTTTTTAAATGATTGCTGTTATACATTGCTGTTTGATAAAATTATTATGAAAACAACCTATCTGTTACTTTTCAATAAAATCAACATATTTCAAGCAATAACAGGCTTAAGGCAGGTGCGAGATGGTGGGTAATGTTTCGCTCAATGCCTCAATGCGCACCAACTTGTTGAGCTTGCAACAAATATCCAAGTTGCAAGATAAAACTCAATTGCGCCTTGCCACCGGATTAAAG